>CBFDDG010000531.1:0-3489 GCA_965603505.1 uncultured Phycisphaerae bacterium
ACGGTCAGGTCGCGCAGGCCGAGCAGGTGCTTTCGCTGCCATTTGACGGTTTTGCTCTTGCGTATGATTGCCATACCAGTACCGTGCCACCTTATGGTCTTGCCGGGCGTGTGCCGCTCCACGATGTCGAGGATGCGGTGCATCTCTCTACCCACTGGCGCGAAGGTCTTTCTCTTTGCCGTTGACTTCTCACCCGACCCGCCTGCCCACGCGGGTTCGACCGGCTGATCGTCAACGGCCAATAGCGAATCCTTCGCGTTTCATTCCACTGTCACCTCATCCTTTCCATCCGATTCGATGAGGTTCACCTGAATCGACTGTTCCGGCCGTACGTCGGCCTTGTAGCCGATGTAGTCGGCCTGGATGGGCAGTTCGCGTCCCGCTCTCTCGACGAGGACGGCCAGCCGAATGGCTTTCGGCCGCCCCAGGTCCATCAAGGCATCCATAGCGGCCCGGGTCGAGCGCCCCGTATAGAGCACGTCATCGACCAGGATAATGGTCCGGTCGTCCACGTTGAAGCCGATTTCGGTGGTCCGAACCAGGGGCTGACTGTCGGCGTGCGGGGCGTTGAGGTCATCGCGATAGAGGGTGATGTCCAGGGTGCCGCACGGGACGGTCTTGCCGAGCCTGCGTGACAACTCCTCGCCGAGCCTCTGGGCGAGAATCTCCCCGCGGCTGCGAATCCCGATAATCGCCAGATCGTTATCGGGCGATGTCCGGCCGGCAATCTCGTCGGCCAGATTGCTCACGGTCCGCTCGATTTGCCCGGTATCCAGGATTACCTTCATAACCGTCGTTCGCCGTCCGTCGTTGGTGGTCAGTATTGATGGCACCGTCGTATCTTGTCCCGCGCCGGCCCTCGTGCAACACCTGCCGCAAGACGCACGACGAGTATACCAGCCGCCCCCCGGCAAGGCAAGCTTTGTCGCTTTCGTTCCCAAAATCCGCTTTTTCAATACTGCCGGCCATGGTATATTACGACCGGCCGGCGGAATTTTCTTGAAAAGAAAGCGGGTTTTTGCTATGATAAGGCCAGTTGTTTTGGAGGATGGAATGCATCGGCCACGGAGGTTGGCTTTTGGGGGAATGGCGCCGTGCCGGCGGGCATGTGTGCCGCCTTTGGGGTTTTCGTGCGGAAGATGTTTGAAAGAGTAGCGATCTTGGCCTCGAAGTTATGGGTCCTAGCGCTCTTGGCGGGCCCGGCGGTGGCGGTCGGCGCGCCCGAGGGAGCGGATCTCGCGGCGTTTCAGCCCAAGGCGCTCGATTGGGCGGGCATCTACGCGTTGCGGCAGGCGGAGGCGAGCTTGACGGGGGCCGGTGTGCGTTTTGGCGTCATTTGCCGCAGTCTGACCTATAACGAGGACGACGAGCCGCAGAACGATTACCAGCCGAACGTTGGACATGCCTGTTTTCAGAACGCGGGGATGCGTTTCTTCCACGATCCGACCATGGCGGCCGGCGTGTCGCCCCACTCGACGGGAATCTGCTCCATTCTCTTTGGCGACGATCCCGCCGGGGTGGCGTCCGGGGTGGACCCGTTCCTGTACCAGGGGGCCGTGCCCGGGGCGGAGGGCCGTATCTACGAGTTCTGGCATTTCGTTCTGCAGTATGTGTACCTGCAGAATGCTCCCGAGGTCGATCTGGCGACCGCCAGCTTCGGCCAGTCGCTTGAAGATGGATGGACGCGGGGCATTGAAGCGCTCATCGAGCATCAGGGTCTGGTGTTCGTCGCGAGCATCGGCAACGGCACGAATGCCGCCGACCCGCCGTTCTATCCAGGGGCCGGCCCCAACGTCCTCGGCGTGGGCCTGGTCAGCTCCGTCAACGCAGGCGATCCCGCCACGAAGCTGGCCCAGTTCGCCCTGGCCTATCCACAGCAATCGAGCGTGGGCCCGACGGATGACGGCCGCTGCAAGCCCGACATCATCGCCCCGGGCAACTGTCTCGTGGCGGAAACGGAGAGTGAGCAGGGCTACGCGATCGCGGGCAACTGGTCGAGCTTCTCAACGCCCGTGGCGGCCGGTGTGGTCGGGCTGCTGATGCAGGCGGCTAAGCAGGATGCCGGCCTCAATCTGGCCGTGTCCCCCAGAGGGGGTAACTGCGTCCTGAAGGCGATTGTGATGACTTCGGCCACGAAGTTGCCGTTCTGGCATAAGGGCCGGTTGAGCACCGATGATGACCATGAGGTGCCGCTGGATTACGCCCAGGGCGCCGGCATGATCGACGCCGTGCGGGCCCATCAGCTCCTGAAGGCCGGGCGGGGCGAACCCGGCGACGTGTCGCCGGCCGGATGGGACCTGAATCACCTGGATGCCGAGCAGACCGTTCAGCAGGTCTACCGTATCGCGGTCGATGAGCCGGTCGGCAAAGTGCTCGCCGCCACGCTCGTGTGGAACCGCCATTACAGCACAACGTATCCCTTCAAACGGATGGCAGACAGAGACAGCGATCTTCGCCTCGAAGTCTGGGCGATCGACCCGGAGAATCCCGGCAGGGCGCGTCTGCGGGACCACGACCACAGCGATAGCCGAGTGGACAACGTCGAGCACATCTACGTGGAGACGCTGCCAGAGTACACCCTGTATGAGATCGTGGTTTCAAACAGCAATCTCGATGAGCGGAAGGGGGCCGACGCAGGCGAACGATACGCGTTGGCCTGGAGCGTGGAGGAGAAGCTTCCCGACGAGAGCATCTTCTGGCACGACCTCAATGCCGACGGCATCGTGAACGAGCAGGATTTTGCCATCCTGATGAACAACTGGATTGAGGGATTGAAGTCACCGCAGGCATATGTCATTGGCGACGTCAACATGGACGGCAAGATCGATGTCAATGACATGGACATGATGATCGCAGGTCGCGACCGCAGGGCGGGCTGGCGCACCGGCGGCGCCGTGAATTAGCCGCACGGGCGGTCTTAGGCCGCTGCATCGGCGGGCAGGGGAGCATGGCCGATGACGCGAAAGACGTATTCCCAAGGTTGGAGAGATTAGATACGGTGGGTGGGTGCAAGCTCTCGATTCTCGCTCTGTGGATTGGCTTCGCAACGATAGCCTCGGCGGTTGAGCCTTGGCGCTTCATCATGACCTGCGACAGCCGGGGCAGTTATGTCACGGGCGTCAACGCGCCGATTCTGTCAGAACTGGCCGATGAGATCCTGCGACGAGACGTTGATTTCGTCCTCTTTGCCGGCGATCTTGTCTACGGCGCCCGGGTCAATCCGGAATACTTCGAGGCCCAGCTCTGGAATTGGGTGCAGCTGATGGAGCCGGTCTACGACGCGGGCATCCCGGTCTATGTCTGCCGGGGCAACCATGAGGTGGGCGACATGTGGGACGCCGCGCCAGGTCAGCCACCCGATCCGCTGGACAACTGTGCGATTCGCTGGCTCAACGTTTTCGGCAACGACGATTACCCCGAGCTGAAGCTGCCGGACAATGGTCCCGCCCGTGAGAAGTACATGTCCTATTCGGTCGCTCACAAGAACGC
>CBFDDG010000532.1:0-3486 GCA_965603505.1 uncultured Phycisphaerae bacterium
TTCCGACCCGTCCTGCGGATCGCGCGAAAGCCTCGCCGTAAGCCCTACGGCAAACACTCTCAGAAGTATGCCCAGCCCCCCTTGGCTGGCGCCGAGATGTGGCAGGGTACGGTCACGTCAAACACCATAGTCATCACATCAAAGAACAAAGAGACACTGACGCCTGACGAACAAAAGCACGTTACAGAGAAGATACGGAGGCATATCGAAGTATTCAAAAGCGACGATTCGATGAGGAGCTATCTTGCACAAGGGCACCTTATTCCATTAGCCAAGTACTCAGTTCCCGTTCTTCGGGAGTGCCTGACGAATGAAGACAGGCGAATACGATTTCGCGCGATTGAGACGCTTGGGAAAATAGCCAATACGGAGATTGCCCAAAAGAATGGCATCGAGCGGGATGTCTCGTCTTTAGACGAGTTAATTGCCGCATACGACAGAGAGCGAGATCCCAGAATAAAAGAAATGGTGGTCAGTGCCCTGTCGAACTTTGGTGGCGTGCCGTCAGAAAAGCAGGTACGCATCGTGCAGAGGCTACAGAAGGCCCTCAATCACACGGATAAACGTCTTCGTGCTATGGGAGCCGCAGTCTTATTGGGAGTCAGTCCGGAAGATGGTATCCCGGAAGTCATTGATAAGATGACTGATCCTGCATACTTTGGCAACGACCAGAGCAACATTCTGAGACTGCTGAAAGAAGCAACTGGCCAGGATCTCGGGACGTCAGCCAGTGAATGGAGGGCATGGTGGCAGAAGAACAAAGGAAAGATCAAGGATGATTAGGGTTTTCCGATCCTTGTATGTGTGCGGATGTAAATGCTGAGATTGTTGCCCATCCTTGGCTTCTCCCTGATCCTCTTGGCGGGCGGGATTCTTGCCCTGTCGGTTTCTGCGTGGTCGCGCGCGGATCTACAGCTTGAGGAGATACGCAATCGCAGTAGTGCCGTGGAACGATTCAAAGAAAGCGATGGTGAGGGCAGGGACCTCGCTGGCGGGGGCACAGCGCCGCTGATCGTTCAGGCGGAGGCCCTTGCCCGGTATCTGAACCCGCCGAAGAGCCCCGATCAGCCTTCGGCCCCGGCGCCGACAGCGAGTTCCACGCCACTTGTGCCGCCCGTTCGGCCGGCGGCCCCGTCGGCGAAGTTCAAGCTGCATGGGACGAGCTACTATCCGAACCAGCCGGACAGGTCGATGGCGTTGATTGCCGAGCTCGGTGCTGCCGCAGGCAGCGGGCGATGGGTGAAGGAAGGGGCCCAGTTGGGGCATTTCGTCATTCATGAGATCCGGCGGGGCGCAATCGTCTACCGCGACGGCGACGACCTGCGCGAGATGGCGGTCGAGCGCAGCGCGAGCCTGCCCAGCCTCGTGCGGGACCTCCGCCCCGGCTCCCTCAAGGTCAGTGCCGCTATGGACGGCGAGAGCCCGATTCTGCCGGCCCCGTCCGGCCCCAACGGCGTCGAGACCACCGGCGGGGATTGAACAAGAATACATGATGGAGTGAAACCGCTGAGGACGCGGGAGAACGCAGAGTAGGCAAAACGGGTGGTCAAAGAGCCGGAGATGTCGTAGGTCTCCCAGATTGGGGCTCATCCTCCCTTTCCTCTGTTTCCTCGACGACCTGTGCGGGTAACACGCGGTCGATAAGGCAGGGAGACTATCATGGAGCGAGTACAGCGTTGCTACAGGAAGTGGTCGAGTTGGGCCGCACTGCTCATTTTGCCGATAGTCGCACTGTGCGGCTGTAGCCACGGGCCGGCCGCTGTGACCAGCGAGGCCGGGCCGAGCGAGCAGAAGGTCTTCGAGCTCAAGGAGATTGCGCCTCCGCAGGCGATGGGTTTGCTGTCGGAGTTGGCCTTGTGCTCTGCCTGCGTGGGATCGGTGGATGACATGTCTGTCGGGGGCCGGTATAATGGCCCGCCACAGAGGGCTGAAATATGGTCGCAACGCCGGAATAACGAACGCAGACCCTGCAAGGCCTGGCCGCCTGCCGACAGTGTGTGACGCTGAGAAGGGAGTCGCCGGCCGTGGCGGAGAATGTTGCAAACGGATGAAGAACCGGTTCGAACGACTCAGTTGCATCCTGCACTACATCGGTCATTTGCTCGAGGTCCTGGGCATCGTTCTTCTATTGCCGCTGGCGGTGGTGCTGGTGTACCGGGGGCGCTACGACGACGGGTGGGTCACGGCGCGGGCCTTTATCGTGCCCGGGGCGGCATCGGCTCTGACAGGGTTTGTGCTGAGGCACGTCTTTCGATCGGAGTCGCTCGATACGATCAGCTCCATGCTGTTGTGCGTCGTCGGCTGGCTGGCCTGCTCGGCGTTCGGGGCGCTGCCGTTTGTGATGATCCTGCGCTGCGGCTATCTCGACGCGTATTTCGAGGCCATGAGCGGCTTCACGACGACCGGCTTCACAGTCTTTACCGGCCTGGACCTCATGCCGCGCAGTCTCCTGTTCTGGCGCAATCTGATGCAGTGGTTCGGCGGGCTCGGGATTCTGTCGTTCTTCCTGATTGTCACGTTCCGGGCCAGCAGCGCGCACCACATCTTCGGGGCCGAGAGCAGCAAGATCTCCGCGACACGGCCGGCCCCGGGACTGTTCAACACGCTCAAGATCATCTGGGGCATCTACATCGGCTTCACCGTCGCGGCCGTTGCGATTCTGGTCGTCGAGAAGATGCCGGCGTTCGATGCCGTCTGTCACGGCCTGACCACCATCGCGACCGGCGGCTTCTCGCCCCATGATGCGAGCATCGACTTCTACCGGCAGACGGGCCACCCAAACTACCGGCTCATCGAATACACCCTGATCTTCCTGATGATGGTCGGCGGGATCAACTTCCTCGTCCATTACCGGATCCTGACGGGCGACTTCAAGGCCCTCTGGGATCACATCGAGATTCGCTACTGGTGGCGTCTGATCGCGGCGTTCACCGCCGTGGTCGTGATCGACTGTCTCTGCAAGGTCGGCGCTTTCACGCGGGAGACGGCCCTTTCGCTCGAAGAGGTCGAGCGGGCCTTCCGCTACAGTCTCTTCCAGGTGATGGCCATGCTGACGACGACCGGCTTTTCCACCATGGACATCGGGGGCGAGTTCTTCGGGGCCACGTCGCGGCAGCTCTTTCTCGTGATGATGGTCATCGGCGGCTGCGTCGGCTCGACCTCCGGCGGCTTCAAGGTCCTGCGGGTCGCCATGCTGAACCGGCTCATGCTCAACGAGCTGTTCAAGGCGAAAGTCTCGCCCAGGGCCTCGACAGGGCTCGTCATAGACCGCAAAATGGTCCCGGACGCCGAGATCCATCGGGCGGCGGCCTTGTTCTTTGCGTGGCTCGCCCTCGTGATGATCGGGGGCGCAATCACGGCCCTGTTCTCCGACCAGGGGACGCTCGGATCGCTGTCCGGGATGTTCTCGGCCGTGAGCAACATCGGTCCGTCGTACATCTCCGTGCAGGGCATGGTCGAGCTGCCGACGGTCGTCAAGATCACGTA
>CBFDDG010000533.1:0-3465 GCA_965603505.1 uncultured Phycisphaerae bacterium
TAGATCTTGCCGCCGCCGACGGCGCGATACCCGTGCGCCATGAAGTGCTGCGGAATCGTCACGGCGTCCTTCAGCACAGGTGACTTCCGCCACGGATTCGGGTTGCGGTAGACACCGGACGTCGAGGGCGGAATGCCCGTCATCAGGCTGGCCCGCGAGGGATTGCACGCCGGGGCGGAGCAATGCGCATTGGTGAACAGTACGCCGCGTTTCGCCAGGCGATCCAGGTTCGGCGTCTTCACGTCCGGGTGCCCCCCGAGGCAGCCGATCCAATCGTTCAGGTCGTCAATGGCGATGAAAAGAACGTTTGGTCTGTTCCCGACGACGGCTTGCCCCAGTGTCCTGAATGTCGGCACGAGTGTCGTTGTTGCGCCGGCGACCGTCAACCTGAGAAATGTGCGCCTGTCCATAATAGTCCCCTGAGTTATTGTTCATATCATGTTTGGCATGCGAAGAGAAAGATGAAGTATCTCAGCATGTCCTGTGACCTCCCGATCTCCACAAAACGGACCCGGACGATCTCTTATTTGACCTGCCGGGCAAGGTACGGCATAATACGGGAGCATTATGCACTGTGACAGAATGTCTGTCAAATGACAGTCCGGCGTCGCCGCCGGGCCTCGCGTGTACGGTACTTATGTGCGATGGGGTTTTTCTATGCAAAGACGCAGCACTTTCATCAGCTTGCTCGCCTGTACGATTTGGGCCCTGTCCGGCCCGATGGCCATGGGTCCCTGTCGGGCCGACGACCTGTCCCGGTTGCGGGCCAACGTGGTCCAATGGTATACACGCGGGGCCTCTTCGCAGGAGACCGTTCGACGCTACATGGGGACATTGAGCGAAGACGGCTCGTGGCCGGACGTGGATTACGCCGACAGGACGCGCGGCGGCTGGCGGACCCATCGGCACCTGACGCAAACGCTGGCCATGGCACAGGCGTATAAGAAGCCCGGCCATCCCCTGGAGGGCGATCCGCAGGTGCGGGCGGCCGTCACAAACGCCTTGGCACACTGGACAGAAAAGGACTACGTCAATCCGAACTGGTGGTATCCGCAAATCGGCGTGCCGATGACCCTTGCCCCGATCCTCGTGTTGATGGGCGATGACATCCCGCCGGACTTGTCCGACGAAACCATTCGGCGCGTGCTTTCCCGCAGCAAGATGGGGATGACGGGCCAGAACAAGGTTTGGCTGGCGGGCATTGCGCTGATGAAGGGCGTGCTGACGGACGATCGAGACCTGATCCGTAGGGCCAAGGAAAACATCTTCGAGGAGCTGCGCGTGACCACGAAGGAGGGTATCCAGCCCGATTCCTCTTTCCATCAGCACGGTCCGCAGCAGCAGTGGGGCAACTACGGGGCCTCTTTCGGCAGTGATATGATCAAGTGGGCCGCCATCTTTCGTGGGACGAGCGATGCGCTCGCGCCCGAGCAGTTGGAGTTGCTGACCCGATACTTCCTCGAAGGTCCCGCCTGGATTCTCTGGAAGGGCAGGATGGATATCAGCGGCTGTGGAAGGCAGATCTTCAGAGAGTGCCAACTGGGCAAGGGCCGCTCGATGATGGGCCAACTGAAGTTGCTGGGCGACATCGTCCAACCGGAGACCGACATCTATCGGCGCATCATGGCTTCCAACAGGCCGGATGCACCAAACACCTTCGTCGAAAATAAGCACTTCTGGCGATCGGACATGACCGTGCATCGTCGCCCGCGATGGTATGCCTCGGTGAAGATGAGTTCGACCCGGATCATTGGCGCCGAGACCTGCAACAGCGAGAACCTCCTGGGGCTGCATCTGGCCGACGGGGTTACGTACTTCCACCGAACCGGCAGAGAATACGAGGGTCTTTTCCCCGTCTGGGACTGGCGTCGATTGCCCGGCACCACCTGCCGTCAGGATACGAAGTCGCTCACACCGAGCAGCAAGCGATGCAGAGGCAAGAGCGATTTCGTCGGCGGTCTGTCTGACGGCGTCCGTGGCATCGCGGCGATGGAATACCTGCGAGATGGCCTGGAGGCGCGAAAGGCGTGGTTCTTTCTGGATGATGCCGTCGTCTGTCTGGGCAGCGCGATCACGAGCGAGCAGCCTGAGCCGATCGTGACATCGGTCAATCAGTGCGCCTGGCACGGACTCGTCACGCTTGACGACGGTCAGGTCGTACGCCCATTGAAAACGCCAGACCGCTTCGACGGTCGCTTGAATTGGGTCCATCATGATGGGATGGGCTATCTCTTTCTTGAGCCTCAGGAGGCAACGGCCCGCGTAGCCCAACAACGCGGCAATTGGCACGCAGTGCACCACCGCGAATCAAAGGGCGCGGTTGAGCGCGATGTCTTCAGTTTGTGGATCGAGCACGGGGTACGGCCGAAGGACGCTCAGTACGCCTACGTGGTCGTTCCAGATGTTTCCGTCCGGGAGATGGCGGCGCTGCGTGAATCTCTGGACGTGACAATCCTCCGGCAGAGTGCTTCGCTGTTGGCCGTGTCCAGTCGAGACGGACAGCTCATACAGGCCGTGTTCTTCGAAGCGGGGCGGCTGGTCTGCGACGATGATCTGTCGATCCAAGTGGACGCTCCCTCCATAGTCATGCTGGACCGCGCGGCAGATCTTGTTCGGCTCCATCTGGCCGATCCGACTCACAAGTTAGAGACGATCGGTGTGCGTCTTTCCGGACGATACGCCGGGACAGATACGACATATGACCTCACAGCCACAGCCGGACAGACCGCATTGGCGGTTCGCCTGCCTCAACGTGGCTTGGCCGGTCGGACGGTCAGTATTGAACTGCAACTACAGGCTAAGTAGGTCGTACCGGCCGGGAAAGGGCAGGGGCTGGCTCAGGCTTTCTCCAACAAGGCTTTCCATCGGTCAATGTGGCCGTCTTCGTCGGCCTGGTCCTTCTCGATCACCTTGCGGGTATCGTCGTCCCATTCGATGGTCTCGAGCAGTAGGGCGTAGTGGTGCACGGCCTTGCGCTCGACCCAGATGCCGGTCCTGTAGATCCACTTCGTTCCGAGCAGACGCGAGCCGAAACCGAATACGAAGCCAACCATCCAGTAAGCGGCCCGGAGGATGCTCGGGCGGAATCCGTACTCGTACAGCTTGATCTGGAAATCCTGGTAGTGGCCCATCTCGTTGCACATCGCCGCGATCAACTGCCGGTTGGTCTCGCCGCCCTCGCCGCTGATCTGGAACTTATAGATGGTCTGGGCCATCAGCTCCAGCGTGTGCAAGGTTCGCAGGCCTTTCTTGATTGCCCGGAGCCGCTCGGGCGAGAAGCCCTCGCCCCGCAGCTTGAAATCCTCGGCCCGCATCTCGGGGCGAATGATCGAGACGTCGTATCGCGGTCTGGCTTCCGTTTCCTGCTCTGCCATGGCGATTTCCCCTAATCTGGCGGTTACGATGCTGCTATTTTCTTCCGGCGTTGTGCTATACGCAGGGCGATTCACGCGGTTCTGTGGAAAC
>CBFDDG010000534.1:0-3464 GCA_965603505.1 uncultured Phycisphaerae bacterium
GTGCCGGCGCCTGTGATGGAACGGTGGTAGGTGATCCCATTTGGCAACCCGACGGTGGCCAGGTAGATGGCGCGCTGGAGTTTGATGGAATCGGTGATTTCGTCGTGGCTGATGTCGTGCTCAGCCCATCGGCCGGCCCCTTCAGCGCGCTGGCATGGATCAAAGGCGGTGCGCCGGGGCAGGCGGTTGTTTCTCAGGTCACCGGGGCCAACTATCTTGGCGCAGACCCCACAGACGGTTGTCTGATGACAGAGCTGAATAGCGGCGGCCGCCTCACCGGCGTGTTGTGTTCGCAAGCGGCGATCACAGATGGCGATTGGCACCGGATCGGCGTTACCTGGGATGGCTCGGCCCGTAGTCTGTACGTCGATGACGTCCTTGTCGCCGAAGACGCGCAAACAGGGTTGGCCGACTGCTACGGTGGCCTGAACATCGGCTGCGGCGCAGACGTGGCTGCCAACACTCTCTGGACCGGCCTGATCGACGACGTGCGGATCTACAACCGCGCCGTCAAGCCATAGCTCACGGCCGGCGCGAAACGCGCAGGCAGCAAGAGAAGCTACTCGATACCGAGCTTTTGCTGAATCTCTTCGAGGGGTATGCCTTTGGTCTCCGGCATGATGAACAGAACCCATAGCAGTTGCAGGACCATCATGGCGGCGAAGAAGGCGAAGGCGTGCCCCCCGGAGATCTCGGCGATCATGGGGAAGGTCCAGGAGACCAGCGCGCACATGAACCAGTGGGTAAACGAGCCGAGCGCCTGGCCGCGAGCCCGGACCCGATTCGGGAAGATCTCGCTGATAAAGACCCAGATCACCGCGCCTTGGCCGAAGGCGTGCGAGGCGATAAAGAGCATGAAGCAGCCAAGCACGATCCTGCTGCCGGTCGCTGTGAACTCCGTCCCGTAGGTATAGAACGCCCAGGCCACCGTGCCCAGGCTGATAATGTAGCCAATCGAGCCGATGAGCATGAGCCTCTTTCGGCCGAAGTAGTCGATCACGACCATCGCCAGCATGGTGACCACCAGGTTCGTTCCGCCCACGGCCATGGTTTGGCTCAGGGCCGAGCCCTCGCTCGCGCCGGCCATCTTGAAGATGTGCGGGGCGTAGTACAACAGGGCGTTGATGCCGGAGAGTTGGTTGAACATCGCGATGAGCACGGCCAGCAGAATCACTCGGACGTACTTGACGCGAAAGAACGGCTCCTGCAGGCTGTCGTGCTCGGCGGCCAGCGATCGGCGGATGGCCTCGATCTCCTCCTGCACGCTGCCCGTATCGGTGCCGAGCATGCCCAGGATCCCGGTCGCCTCCTCCTCTCTATCCTTCGCGACGAGCCATCGCGGACTGCGGGGGATCTGGAACAGCAGCAGGAAGAACGCGGCGGCCGGAAGGGCCTCGACGCCGAACATCCAGCGCCAGGTGACGGGCCCGAGGTCCATGCTCGCGATCAGGTAGTTCGAGAAAAACGCCAGCAGGATTCCGAGCACGATGTTGAACTGCGTCACGGCGACCAGCCGGCCGCGCAGGCGGGCCGGTGAGATCTCGGCGATGTACATGGGCGAGACAACGGAGGCCCCGCCGACGGCCAGCCCGCCGAGGAACCGGAACACCAGGAACGAGTACCAGTCCCACGCCAGCGCGCTGCCGACGGCCGAGACGAAGTAGAAGACCGCCAGAACGAACAGCGTCTTGCGCCGGCCCGCAAGGTCGGCCGGCTTGCCCACGGCGATCGCGCCGACGATCGTGCCGATCAGAGCACTGGCGACGGTGAAGCCGAGCCACTTGCTCGACAGGGCAAAGACCGCCTGCAGGGCGTCGGTCGTGCCGGAGATCACCGCCGTATCAAACCCGAAAAGCAAGCCCCCCAACGCCGCCACGATCGTGCTTCGCAACAGGAATCCGCCTCTGCTCATAGTGTCTCTCACTCAATCCAGAGCAACTCTCGACGAAAAAAAAGCACACGGCCACCCGACCGAGTGACGGGCACCACCATACCAAACATCCGCCGGGATGGACAGCACCCTTTTTCATCAAACATCCTCTTGGTGCGGCTAACGTCGCTGATCAGGCCCGGCTATTTGCCGTCGCCTGGATCCGGCTGGTTAGACGACTCAACAGAAAACACAGGCTGCCAAGAAGCCCGACCTGGAAATGGGCCAGCATCGCTATTGAACAGTTTTCGTTCATTGCGACCATTCGCATCCATAACCCAGAGTTCATTTCTCCCGCTTCTGCCGGTACTGAAAAGCATCTTGCTCCCTTCTGGTGACCACGAGGGATCGTCACTGTTTCGATGCGTGGGATCCTCCGTGAGCTGGGCACTCCCGGTACCATCCGCATGCATTACCCATACCTGCCCATAGCGCCGTTCGATCCCAGACCAAAAGGCGACACGGTTATCGACCGGTGACCAAGCAGGCGCGTTTGCCGCTTGAGCCGTTTCAAGCACTGTCACCGTGCCATTCTTCTCGACGCGGATATTCTCACGATCTTCCGTCGTTAAAATCCGCTCGTCTGTTCCATCTGAATTCATGATGCCGATTTCAGGTTGGGGATGCTCCGGATCCGGATTCGTAATAAGAATAAATACCATTTGTTTCCCATCGGGAGACCAATCAGGCGCGTTGCCCTCGATGAGCAGCCTCTGATTGGAGCCGTCGGCGTCCATGACAGCGACGAAGACGCGCTTACCCCGGCGCGCGGAAAAAACAACCCGGGTGCCATCCGGGGACCAATCCGGCCGTCCATTATCGCCAACAGACGTTAGCTGTTTTCGACTTGAGCCGTCGGCATAGGCAGCGACTATTTGCAGCCTCCCCGCACTGTCCCTTAGGGTGTAGGCAATGAGGCATAGAGAGGCAGGACCCGAAAGATCGCTCGCCCCCATAGCCTCCGAGTAGACCGGTATTAATGAAAGAAGCGAGAAAACCACCAATGCGGTCAACGAAAGGACATGAGTTTTCAGCGGAGATTGCCTGTCCTGTTGTGTCATGCCATTCCTCCCATAGGCTATATCACAAATCTAAGGGTGGCCCCTTCTCCCTCCGACCCAGGATCAGACTATTGTTCTTGAGGAGGTTCCAACATCAGGTTTTCTATTGTCCAAACATAGGACTCATCTTCCAATCGCTTTCTCAGATAGGTACGATACCCGGCTTGCATTTGCCACTTGTAGCCATTTCTCAATGAACCGACGCCTTCCGAACCATCCGTAAAATAGTCTGACAATCCTCTGACACCGTATAGAACAGCCATTTGATCCCAACTGGGGCGTCCGCAGAAGCATGAATTGAAGAACTGATAATAGGCCTCACGAACAGGATTCTCTTGCGGAGAATTCTCTAAGGCTTCTCCGGTTAAAACGCGAGAGCCTGGTTGACTGATGATGAGAGGGGATGGCCAGTTCTTGATGACATATTCCGATGCAGATACCAGATTATGCCGGGAAAGGTTAAATCCGTCATT
>CBFDDG010000535.1:0-3453 GCA_965603505.1 uncultured Phycisphaerae bacterium
GGGATTGGCTGAGGGAGCTGGGCGTCGGCCCGCTGTACATCGCACCCGGTGCTCCCTGGGAGAAGGACTACGTAGCATGTTGCACGTCATTGGTACGGTCCGGCACGAACTTTGAGAACCGTCGTCGTTCGGATAGCTTCGTACCCTGGCTCTTGACGGGGCCGTTGCCGTCGACGGGTTCATAGAGACACTCCTTCTTGTCATTGTAAACATGGGCGCGAAGTAGGCCATGGTCGCGCCATATCTTGATGGTTTTCGTGGACACGTTGAGCACTTGAGCGATCTCGGACAACGAGAGCATACCCGCGTCGCGCAGCCGATCTCGGCGGCTCCTGAGTCCGTAGATACGGCGGATGCGACCAACGATTGAGACCGTGAACGAGCAGCCGGTGCCGGATCGCCGCCCCCGGCGGTTGAGGCGCGAAGCAATCTCAGCATTCGTGTGGTGATCGAGCATCTGGTCGATATCGGAGACGACGTCACAGTCTGTCTTCCGAGCCGTACCGGCATGAAGTGGGCCAGGGAGCTTCAACGTCCGGGTGGTACCGCCTTTGAAGCGAACATGGGCGGTGATCTGGTCAGCCTTGATCAGGGTGACATCTTCGACCAGCAGGCGCACCATTCGTTTTCGTTCCCGGTGGGATGTTCGCGGATCGCGCCATAGCGCAGGGAAGTCGGTGGCCAGCGACATGACTTGAGTTCTGCTCTGTTCATCGAGAGCCGTACGGTCATCCTCGCATTGCTGTTCGTATCGTTCCTGAGCCTCGGTCACGGCTCGCAGCTTGTCGTTCCAATCCGCCTCCAATGCGTCGGCAACGAGCCGATTGTTCGGATCCACCTGCATGAATCGAGCTTGGGCGAGGTCCGCCTCGTACCGGGCACGTTCGACCTGCTGGCGGCGCAGTTGATTCGCCTCGTCCAGACGCGACTGGAGCTCTTGCTGGACGGCCAACGCCACTTCCAGTGTCGCCGGCTCGATCATCCGCACAAGCAGTTCGCCGATGGCCCGATCGATCTCCGTTCCCGGGATGTGCTGACAGATGGGCAGGGCCTGCTCGATCCCGTCACGTTGGCAAACATAATCAACATCCTGCCGTTCCTTACGGGCGTGATAACGGACGGTCATCCGCTGGCCGCAAATGCCGCACATCACCAAGCCCTGCAGCAGCGCCGGACCTTCGCCGGGTGGGCTCTTTCTGCGGTCAAGGCCGTGGGCCTGGGCGTATTCACGCAGCGTCTTCTGGTTCTGCTGATATTGCTCCCACGTGATGTAACCCGGATGCGTGTCCGGCAGGAGCGTGTGCCACTGATCCTGCGGTAGCTTCTGATACCCATTACGACCGTTGCCGGACTTCCGCACCCGGAAGCGGCCGTAGACGAACGCTCCGGCGTACCGCGGGTTGTGCAGGGTCTGCAGCACGCGGGTATGGCCCAGTGGCCCCCAGACAAGTTGCCCCTTGTTCGATCCCCGGCGCAGACGCCGCGGGAACAACAGATTCTGCTTACGGAAGAACTTGACGACCGCACAGCCGGAGCCGGCCCGTTCGTACGTGTGGAACAAGGTGCGGAGGGCTTGCTGGACCTGTCGATCCGGATCCAGGACCACGCGGTCTTGCTGATCGTACACGAGGCCGACCGGCAGCGGCGACTTCAGTTCTCCGCGGCGCGCCTTGTTCCGTATCCCGCCTTGCAGACGGGCGCGAAGAACGTGCAACTCGGCCTCGCTCATGGTGCCCTTAAGCCCCAAGAGCAAGCGATCGTTGAAGTGGCTTGGATCGTAGAGCCCATCTTCATCCAGGATCAGTGTGTCGGTCAGCGCACAGATCTCAAGCAAACGGTGCCAGTCGGCGGAGTTGCGCGCCAAGCGGGAGACTTCCAGGCCCAGCACGATGCCGGCCCGGCCCAAGCCCACCTCGCTGACCAGTCTCTGGAAGCCTTCCCGGTCGGCGGCCGAGGCGCCTGATTGCCCCAGATCGCTGTCGATGACGGTCACCCGTTCCACTGGCCATCCCAGAGACACGGCCCGCTGACGCAGCGCGTACTGCCGCCGTGTGCTCTCGGTGTTCTCGAACACCTGGCGAATCGTGGATTGGCGAACGTAGAGGTAGGCGTCCCGCTTGAGATGGCTGGTGGTCACCCTGTCGTTCATGCCGTCGCCTCCCAGGATCCGGACGATACCGTCTGACGGTGGAGGATCATGTCCGTCAGTAGCAGAGTCACCTCGCGGTGCAGACACCATGGCAGTGGCGGGTCGGCGGCGACGGAGGGAATCTGTCGTCGCGCCACGGAGAACGGGACCGGGGGCCACGCCCGCATCCAGGCCACGACGCCGCGACCGATCATCAACGCCAAGCCCCAGCGACTGCCCCGTTCGTGTTGAGTTGATGCCTGCCGACGCAGATCTTCGTACCGTGCCGTCCAGTCGGCAGAAGTGTCGAGATGCTCGAGACGGCGATCCGCCGGCATGGCTACCGCCCCCTTTTTGTTCGCCGCGCCAGCGCACGTTCGATGCTGCGGGGGTGAACCGACATGCCGAACCGCGTTTGGATCAAGGCTGCCAACGCGGGGGCCCGAAGCGTTCGATCCTTCGCCCGCTGATGGTCGACGAACGCCATGACGGCTTCCGAGAGCTTGTGGGCACGCCGCGGGCCCGGCTTTCTGGGGACCACTCCGGGCAGTCCCTGATCTTCGAAGCTCGTTTGAGCTTGGTAGAAAGCGGGGCGTGAGAAGCCGAAGGTCGTAGCCGCCTCCATGACCGTCTGTCGGTCGACCCGCACCCGGCGAAGCATCTCGTACTTGACCTGGACAAGGTCGCGGGGATCGAAGAACTCGCTGGTTTGAAACAGTTCGTCGGTGACAGATTGGGGGCGGGGATTGAGCACCCCGTGCTCGGCCAGGGCCTGGCCTTTGGCGTCCATGCGTTGGGCCATGATGATCTCCTTTCGAACGCTGCAGAAGCGCAAGTACCATTATGCCGCATAGCCGCCGGGCGTCAAGCCCCAATCGCTGTAAGTCTCCGGCAATAGTAGCACATATAAGCCATATAGCGGGCCGATGCGCCGAACAACGCCAAGAGGTCGACGGCGGAATCATCCTTACAGTAGCGGCGTAATTGGCTTGACATGTAAGCGGTCTGCCGCTGGCCTTCATCGTGTCTCTCCTCCCGTCAACACCCCGAGCAAACGAGCCAACTCGAGCAGATCCTGGAGCCGAAACGGAGATCGGCCCGCCGCCACCCACACGAACGGATCCGACGGAAACACGCTTGTCCAAGCAGCAGGAATGGCTATCAGCCGCCCGTTGTCGTCGTGGAAGTAGACGCGGTCCTCGCCCCAGTTGTGACGACAGGTCACGAGCGCAAACTCGCGCCCGAGCAATGGATGGAAGGGATGGGTAATCCGGAAACGTCGGGGCGATTCATCGCCATCGGGTGCATTTGATGGCGCAGGCCAA
>CBFDDG010000536.1:0-3445 GCA_965603505.1 uncultured Phycisphaerae bacterium
GCGCTACGCCGGTCGCGCCGTCGGCGGGATCCGGCTTAAACGCCTTCAGACGTGGTGCCCCGAAGGCGACGCCGTACATATTTCTGCTGCCCCCGTCATTCTGAGCGCCCAGCACGTAATCGCCCGGACCGGCTTTCAGGGAGTAAACGGAGAACCACTGTTCGATATCTCCGTCGGCGTCTTCGTCGATGGCCATCTTCATATCGGTCTCGACAAAGCCCATGTCCGTAACCCAGGCCAGGCTCGTGGCCGCCGCCAGGTTCGGGAACTGGTCCCGCGTGTTGCTCGAATTGCCGCCGATGCGGTTGTCGAAGAACAGATACAGGACCCCGTCCGCGGTAATCGTGAAGTGCAGCTCGTGGTTGGGATTGTCTTTGTCGTCGTTGGCCGTTTGGATGTACTCGATGCCCAACAGGGCCTCTGGCACATTCACATAGGCATGCGCCCGATCGACGAAGGCCGGCACATTCTCCCCAAGCGGCTCCTCGGAAACGGCTGGCTCGGTATCCCCGCTGTTGCCGTCCGGATTGAGTCGTTCGACGTTGGTGAAGAATTGCGCCTCGGCCGGAGGCGCGGCTGCCAGCATGCATAGCAGCACAAACAAAGCGACACATTTTCTAGCCATGACAGTTCTCCTCTGCTACCCCAAATAGTGATCATGCCCGCCGCAACGAGCCGGCCGGCTTCGGCACACACGTTGTGATCTTCTTCCTTCAGCAGGGACTGGCATACGCCGCATGGAAGGCGCACCGATCCCGCCCCTTTGCTGAAGGGTCCAAGGAAAGACCGCTCGGGCCGGTTCACGTGCTCCTCCATGCCCCAGACCAGTAGGAAAAGCGTTTTCAGGAAGCCAAAACCACAGGCGCCAACATACCGGATTATACCACACAACCGCCAGCGGGGTCAAGAATAGACTCCGCTTCGCTCAAGGCAAGCTCTCCATTCTGAGCCAAGCCGCAGGGCTCGTTTCAAGGGTCGCCGGCAGGTTTTCTGCTGCCCAGAGGTCCGATGGCATGTCTGCTTCAGGCTTCTCAAGACCCGCGTCCGGCGTGTCCTATGCGTAGGCCCGCTCGTAGATGGCGGTGGCGTCGTCGACGGTGAGCTTTACGGGGGTCAGCTCGAAGAGCTTGCCCATCGTGTGGAAGGCGTTCGCGGCGAGCTTTCGGAGGTCCTGGCGTCGGATGCCGAAATCGCTGAGCTTTTGCTCCTTGAGGCCGACCTTTCGGATGAGCTTCCTGAGGGCCTTGATGAAGGCCATGGCTTGTTCTTCTTTGGGCAGACCGTCGATCTTCTCGCCCATGGCTCGCGCCAGGTCGCCGAAGCGGCTCGGATTGCGCTCGGCCAGGTAGCTGAAGTAGGCGACCGAGAGCATGGTCAGGCCGGCGCCGTGGGCGACGTTCGGGAAATAGGCGCTGACGGCGTGCTCCATCGAATGGTGCGAGATGCAGCAGGAGAGGGACTCGCAGATGCCGGCCTCCGTGTTGGCCCAGGCGAGATTCGTCCGGGCCTCGATGTTGCCGCCGTCCTTGATGGCGATGGGCAGATATTTCGTGATGAGGCGAACGGCTTCGAGGGCCAGGTGGTCGCTCGCCGGCTGGCTGCACGTGGCCAGGTACGATTCGACGGAATGAAAGAAGGCGTCCATGCCGGTATAGGCCGTCTGCTCGGGCGGCACGCTTACCATCAGCTCGGGATCGACGATCGACAGCTTCGGGAAGGTCAGGGCGTTGCCCCAACCGATCTTCTCGTTCGTGTCGCTCTTGGTGATAACGGTCCAGGGGTCGGCCTCCGTGCCGGTGCCGGCGGTCGTGGGAATGGCGACGATGGGCAATGCCCCCTTGGCGGGTGTCTTGCCCTTGCCGCTACCGCCGGAGATATAGTCCCAGTAGCGACCGGGGTTTTTCGCCATCACGGCGATGCTCTTGGCCGAGTCGATGGTGCTACCGCCGCCCAGGCCGACGACGAAGTCGCACTTGTTCTCCTTCGCGATCCGGGCCCCCTCCTCGACGTGCTCGGAGACCGGGTTCGGCTGGATCTTATCGTAGACGACCGTCTGGACCCCGTTTCCCTTGAGCAGTCCGACAACCCTGTCGAGATACCCGTGCTTTCTCATCGCGCCGGATGCGCCAATGACAAGCAGCGCCTTCTTCCCGGGAAGGAAGGGCGTCGCGCCCAGCTCATTGAGCTTCCCGCATCCGAACAGAATCCGCGTCGGCATATAGAGATTGAAATCCAGATGCATTGTGCCTCCCGGGCGAGAACAGAAGATACGACTTTTGTTTGCCCGCCATCTTAGCGAATTTGAGCAGCCACGCAAGGGCCTCGCAGCGATCGAGCTGCTATTGGACTGTCGGGGGTGGGACGGCGTGGCCAGCTTGCTGGGCGACTTGCGTGTCCTTCTCGTACGTGCCGTAGAACGGGGCATTGGCATCAAGCCAGATGCACAGCCGCAGGTAGTCGTCTTTGGGCAAGTCGACGTGTTCGGCGTGTGTCGCGTCCTTCAGGATTCGCAGTACCCGGCTCTCGTCGGCGCCGATGTGGCCGGGGCGAGTCCCGATCTCCTGGATGGAACTGCCACCCCATTCGTACCATCGGACGTAGGGTCGCAGACTCTCGTACGATCGGCTGAACGTTCCGGCCGGTTCGCTCGTCAGTATCGGTGGGGCCTTTCCTTCTCCGGTGCCGCCGTCGTGACATCGCGCACAGTGCCGGTCGAGCACGGGCTGGACGAGCAACGGATAGCTCATGGGCAGGGTCCCTTGCGGTCCGCGTTCGATCTGTGAGGGCGGTCGTCGCAACGCCAGCAGGTCGCGGCCTGGCGGTGCTGTGGTGCCGGGCGGTTCGTGGCAGCCGACGCAACTGCGTCGCTCGCCGGGCTGGAGGTAGGTGATGCTTCGCATGCTCTGCACGGCGTGGCCGGTCTCGTCGACGGCCTGGAAGTAGAGCGGTTTGCGCGCCAGCGCACGGAAGTACGCCGAGCCGTCCACCTCCACCGGCACGGTGCCCAGCATCATCCGGGCGCTCTCGGCGTTTGCATAGCCGAGCCGCGGCTGATTCGCAACGTGCGTCGTCGTTTTCGGCAGCACCTGGAAGATGCGCAGCCGGCGGATCGGGCGGGACGTCGGAAGCGGGAAGAAGCTTCGACGCACGTCCGTGAGGACGAACTCGCCGTCGTCGGCAAGCGCTGGATCGAGATTGCTCGCGACCACGGGAGGCATTCGCCGGGGCTCCAGAGGGATCGGGTACATGCACGAGTAGCTCGGGTCTCGATAGAGCAGTTCCAGGTTGCCGAATCGGTCGAAGTAGTACAGTCCCGTGTAGTGGTCCTCCTTGACGTTGGGCCCCATGCCCGGCAGGGGCTCGAAGCTGAAGGCGATGAGGAAGTAGTCTTCCGAGAGGGGCCAGGGGCTGTGGAAGTAGCTGTCCGGCCAGCCGACGCCCTCCG
>CBFDDG010000537.1:0-3443 GCA_965603505.1 uncultured Phycisphaerae bacterium
TCGAGCATCCGTTCGAGACTGATCGGCGGCTCCTGGCCCGGTTCACTTCCTTTGCCGACCAGCCCGGGCCACATGGCGTTGTGAAGTTTGGGGAGAGGATTTGAACTCATTTTAGCCTCCTTGACGATTGAAGTCTCAGGAATGTCATTGCGAGGAGCGCAGCGACGAAGCAATCTCAACCCCATGGGTGGGAGATTGCTTCGCTATGCTCGCAATGACATTCTTCACATTTGCCACTTCACAGTTGCCTCTCGTCATTATGCGGCTGCTTCCCATCCCTCCCGGATGGTCTTGTAGCCAAATTGATAGCATTCCTCCGGACTGGCGGACAGCTCGCGCCACACGCAGGTCGTCGCCGCCAGCTCCGGCAGGCTCGTCCCGAATGCCTCAATGGTGAGCCATTGGTCGTAACCCCCCGCCCGCAGTGCCTTGAAGATCTCGCCGAACGGCACATGTCCCTTGCCCGGCGTGCCGCGGTCGTTCTCGGAGATATGCACGTGCCGAATCACGCTCAGGTTCCTCGTGATGCAGCCGACGGGGTCCTTCTCCTCGATATTAGCATGGAAGGAATCATACATCACGCCGAAATTTGGATGGTTCACCTGCTTGGTGTACGCGGCCCCGTCGTCGACCGTATTGAGGAAGTAGCACTCGAAGCGATTCAGGCATTCGACCGCGAGCTGCAGGCTCGCCTGCTTCGCATAGTCGGCGACCTGACGATGGACCTCGGCGGCCCGCTGCTTCTCTTCCTGGGTTGGGCCCTTGCCGCTGAATTTGCCGAGCGGCTGGTAGAATGGCCCGGCCAGGACCTCCGACCCGAGCGCTGCGTTGCAGTCGATCGCCCATTTGAGGTATTCGACGGCCCCTTCCCGGTGCTTGGCCTCGGCGCTGATGGGGTTGTGCTCTTCATCCGGCATGACCGTGCAGGTCGTACACTTGAGGCCGTTGTCCTTGAGGGCCTGAGCCACCTTCTTGTAGTGCGGCACGTCCCCGCCGAACAACGGGACTTCCACGCCGTCGTAGCCCGTCGCTTTCAGCTTGCCCAGTATCCCAAAGTGTCTCTCCTCCACAAACGGCGTCCACAACAGCAGATTGAATCCGACTTTCATACAGACCCCCGACAACAAATGGGTAGATGGGTGGATGGATGGAAGGGTAGATGCCTAAGTGCGTATATGCCCGAATGCACCGCTGCACACATGCGTAGTCACCACACGAACGACTGACAACAAGCGGGGCCCGCTGGCCCCCTGCGGCCCCTTCTACCGCTCCCCCCGGAACCTGTCAACGATTTTTTGTCCGCCCGCCACATCCTCACCCCGGTAACGCCAAAGCGATACACTCCCGGCCCAGAGGGCCGGATGGTCCGAGGCAGGGCCCATGCAGCAACGGCAGAACCGAGTTCCTTGCCTCCTAATCTGAAACCTCGGTCGGCCAAGGTCGTTGCCGTGCACCTATCGTGAACTGACCCTCGCGGGCCGCCCATGCAGATCCTTGCGGCATAGCGTGTGTCGGCCGGTCATTCAGCCTCCCGGCGGGGCCATCGCCACTCATGGCAGCTGACCGCTCGACGTGGCAAATGGAAGTGGAACCGGACAACACGGTGCGGTATGATTCCGTCCGATGGTCCCGGCGTGTGGCCGCAGGACCGCGATGTTCCGTGCAAGGTCGAATCCGGACGAAGGAGGATGCTATGACGCGCAAATCAAGAGGGTCAAAATCCGTCGGCTATCTGTTCCTGGTCGTACTCTTGCTGGCGGTGACGGGCTACGCCGCGAAAGAGAAGTTCGCGGTCCACGACAAGGCGAGGCCCAACCCTCCGGTCGTGACTCCGTCGTCGCAACTCGGGCAGCCGCCGTCGGATGTTGTCATTCTCTTCGACGGCACGGCTTTGTCTCAATGGCGAAGCGACAAGGGCGGCGACGCGAAGTGGCGGATCGTGGACAATGACTATATGGTCGTTCCGCGGAAAGCCGGGGGGATTCACACGGTCAGGCAGTTTGGCAACTGCCAGTTGCACGTCGAATGGAGGGCCCCCGAAGGCGTACCCGCAAGCGTGACGGACCAGAAGCGCAGCAACAGCGGCGTGTTCTTCATGGGTCGTTATGAGGTCCAGGTGCTTGATTCATACACGGACGACAACTACCAGACGAACAAGACCTACGCCGACGGCCAGGCCGCCGCGATCTATGGCTCACACCCGCCCATGGTCAACGTCATGCGCAAGCCGGGCGAGTGGCAGACGTACGACATTGCCTTCTTGAAGCCGCTATTCGACGGCAGCGGCAACTGCGTCCGCAAGGCCCGCATCACCGTCTTTCATAACGGCGTGTGCGTGCACAACAACCTGGAGATCGAAGGCACGACCTCGCACAAGAAGAAGGCCGCTTACCGCCCGCACGGGGACGGTCCCATCGGCCTGCAGGACCACGGGAATCCGATCGCCTTCCGCAACATCTGGGTGCGTCCGCTGCCCGAGCAGCCGTACTTGATTGAGTAGCGCCGTTCACCTGCGGCTAACGATCGTTTCTGCATCAGCCCGCCTGTGAGGAGTCGACGATGTTCGTGGATCCACTGTACTCGCGCATCTTGCTTCATGCCTTCGGTTTGATCCTGGCGGCATGTGTGCCAACCGCCGGCCGGGCGGACGACTGGCCGATGCTGGCCCACGACTGTGCCCGTTCGGGCGCCACGGCGACGGAGATTCGGCCTCCTTTCGAGCGGAAGTGGTATCGCCTCTTTCCGGATGAGGGCCTGATGGCCGGCGTGCAGCCGGTGATCGCCGGCGGCAAGGTCTTTGTCGGCACCCTGCGCGGGACCCTGCACGCCATGGACTCTGAGACGGGCCGGGATGTATGGGTGTACCGTACGAACGGTGCGATTCTGCACGCCCGTCTTGCGCAGCATCTTCGCTCGCTGGCGACATCTGACCCCCGAGGTCGGACGCATCCTTGCCCACTATGCCGGCCGGACGCACAGACATCTCATGGATACCTATGTGGACTATCACCGGCCGACCTGGTATCTGGCCTGGGGCGTCGAGAGCCTGTGGCGCAACGAATCGCCCTTTGCTTTTCCGACGATGTCCGCCGAGATCTTCACCGCGAGAGCATGGGTCCTCGACGAGCCGGCCGACGGACTGGTCGCTTTCGTCGATATCCCATGGTGCCACGCAGACTTGTTCTACATTCAGAAGCTCGCCCTGTGCATCGAGGCCGGCGGCCCTACGCGTTGGGAGCCTGCCGATCCACGCTGAGGCGAATCCTTGGCTCTTGTCGTCAATCTTTCGAAGGAGGGCTCACGACGCGAGAGACGGGTCCATCGTGAGATGAGAAAGGGCTGCGAGCGATGTCGCAGCCCTTTGCTGGCACAGATGTCGTCCGTCTCAAACGCTGTTTGTCCACGGCCTCGGGTTAAGGCTTGGTCAGCCAGATGTCATCGAC
>CBFDDG010000538.1:0-3423 GCA_965603505.1 uncultured Phycisphaerae bacterium
ACGACCACATCATCAACTTCCTCAATGAGAACACGATTGAAGAGGATGTCGTGGTCGGACATAAGGAAGTGGTGCCTGAACTGAAGTACGACGACCGTGGCGTTGCCATCCCCGCGCGCAAACGGAAGCCCAAGAAGGTTGCGATCACCGAGAAGCGTACTCGCACACTTTACGCCGCCGATGTGTTGGCCGGCAAAGCCCTGCAGGAAAAGTTCAACGCCTATATGAAGGCCAAGGGACAGGCGGTCCGGATTGACTGCGGCGAGCGCATCGTCCACTGGAAGAGTCGCGATATGGTGCGTGGTCAGCAATACAAGGATATTAACAAAGCCTACCTTCTGTTCCGTACGGCCTACGAGGCCAAGGGGTTGTTGCCGGCAAAGCGCGATCCGTCGCCCTCGCCGGCTGAGCGATGTGCTTATCTTATTCGGAACAATGAATATAGATTCCCTCCGGAGACTCAGGCTCAGCGCAAGTGGCCGCGTTTTCCTCTGACCGCGCCCTGGCCGATCCTGACCATGCTTGCGGCGAATAACCAACCACTGCGCGAACGCGAGGAGCGGTGGGTGGCATTCCGCGACAAAGGGGAGTTTCGAACGTATGGCGAGTACATCGGAAGTGTAGCGCAGCAGCATCCCATGCAGTCCGCGCGACGCCTGAAGCCGTACCCGTTCACCTACAGCACCATCCAGATGATGCTGAAGGACGGAGGCGTGTGCGGGACGATGGCCGCTATCTCATCGCGTTCCCACAACATTCTGGGCATTCCGGCCTCCCAGGCCGTCCAGCCGGGCCATTGCGCCATGGTTGCATTCAGGTATGATCTCAAAACTAAAACCTATAGTTGTAAAGGCGGGCAATACGCGACGGGCGGTGATGACAAAACAAGTCCGTTCACGCCCTGGTTCTTCGGCGAAGACCTGGTTAAGCGGACCGGCAGGAAGAATGGCTATGAAATCTCGTTTCATCAACGGAAGCCCATGGTGTACCACCAGAGCGTCGCGTGGGCGGTGAACTACGGAATGCGTTCTTACCTTGAGTCTACGATGGCCTACGCCGTTTTCCGTCTGCTGCCGGAGCCTGATCGGCGGGCTCACGGCGTTGGGTTGCTCGAAAGTGGTCTTGCCATGAACCCATACAACTTCCTCCTGACTGACGCGGCCCAGGCCGCGGCCACCACGCCGCAGGAGCAGATTCGATTCTGGCGCACGTTTGACGCTATGCTGGCGGCAACGAAGGGCAAGCCCGGATGCCCGGTGGACGGCCTGTATAACAAGACCGTTAAGAGCCACATGTTCGCGCGAATCCAGAAACTACCGGTGCCGAAGGATAAGCAGGCGGTTCGTGAGGTTCTTGCGTTCCTGGAAAAAGAGAAGTGCGATATCCCCGCCACACGGGTCACCTACCGGCTGGCGATTGAGGGGCTGCCCGCACTTTTATCCGCGACAGAGCACGACTTCAAAGAGCATTTGAAGTCGGTGCAAACCAAAGCCTCACGCGAAAATGATGTCGCGAGCACCATGATGGCGGCCACGATCAAGGCCACGGCAAATTGTATTAAGAATAGGGAAGCAAAGAAACAATGGGCCCTGACCCTATGGAAGCAGGCACAAGGGCACGAAAAGTACTTCGGGCACAGGTACCGTGTCGCCACCGATGCCTCATTGCCGGTCCTGGCGAGGCTGTCCGGCCGGAAGATGTCGCCGGAATTGGAATTGATGAAACCGCTTCTCAACCAGGTCGCTTCGAAATTGAACCAATCGGTGGCCGGCGAGCGAAATGTCAAGGACTGCCGTCTGTTGGCGGCCAGGATAAAGGCAGCCGGGAATTGCCTGAAGGATCCGGAGCAAAAGCGTCAATGGCTCGAAAGCCTGTCCAAGGTCATGGCCGGACACGAGACCTTTCAGCCGCGCGGCGCCAAGAAGAAGGCAAAACCCCTGCGCGATCCATGTGCCGATACCATCACTCAGGCGCTTGCGCCGCTGCAAACTCCCTGAGAACAACGTCCGCCATACCCATGTCGATGAACTGCGGGTGATGCCTGTTGGAAGCATGCACCGCAACGACGTTGCCCTGCTCATTCATCCCGCAACCAGACGGATGAACCGAGAGTACGACGACCGCCTCCGCGACCCTCGGCAGCAACGGGGGCGCGGTTGCATCGGGCGTAATTGGGGATGGCCGTCAAGGGTGAGCCGTCGGCCCAGGCGCCCTTGATGACCATCACGCCGCCCAACAGGTCGCCCCGCCACTCCGTCTTCAAGGCGGACCCCGGTGGGAGGACCTTGTCAAGATCCTGGTCAACGCTCTCGGCGTTGTAGATCAGCGGACCGTACCGCAGGGCCACCTGGCCGCGAGTCGCTGCGATCTTCTCGACGCCCTTGATTCGCTGAATCTTCATGGGGAGCACCAGGTCTATCCTGTCACCCGCTTTCCAGTTTCGAGTGATCACGGCATAACCTTTGTCGATGGGTGGGGTGATCGCCGAACCGTTGATCGCCACCGAGGTGATGCCGTCGGACGGCGGCGCGGCGGCATACAGGTCGCTGACACTGCGGTTCGGCGCGCGGATCCTGACGCTGAATCTCTTCGCCGCGGCAGGATTGACGGTGATGGAGACCTTGCCGCTCCAGGGATAGTCCGTGGCCTGGACCATCTCGACACGGGTGCCGGCAACATCCTCGACCGTCACGGTGCTTCCGATGAAGAGGTTGACGTAAATGCCGTCGGCGCTCGTGCTGTACGTCCATGTGGGCAGCATCAGCAGGGTTCGGGGGATGTTGCCGACGCAGCACGGACAGCCGTGCCAGTCGTAACGAGGGCGGCGACAGTCCATGGGATTCTGGTAGTAGAAGTTCTTTCCCTCCAGATCGATGGAGCCCAGCAGGGCGTTGTAAAGCGTATCTTCGTACAGGTCTGCATACTTGGCGTCGTGGTGCGTCATGTTCAACTTATGCTGGAAGAAGATCTCGCCGCAACTGGAGCACGATTCGCAGTAGGCGTTGTGACGCAGCGAGTAGTCCGGTCCGAATCCTTCGGAGGTCTCGCCGCTGCCGACGCCGCCCGTCACGTAGTACTTCCGGTTGACAATGTTGTCCCAGAGTGACATGACCGCGCTGTGGTAGTCGACGTCGCCCGTTTCCATGGCCACGTCGGCCATGCCCGCGTAGGAGTAGACGGCTCGCACGGCATGCCCCACCGCCTCGTACTGCCGGACGACCGGCACGTGGCTCTGGTCGTACTTGTGCCCGTCCTTGCGGCAGTCCAGAAGGAACTTCGCCAGTTTGATATACTTGTCGCCTTTGCCTTTGCCTTCCACGTGGCTCAAGAACCGGCCGAATCGCACCAGGGCGATTTCCATGGCCTGATGGCCGTCGTACCACGGCTTCTTCGGCGCCGGGCCGAGGTTGGCGCACCAGCAAT
>CBFDDG010000539.1:0-3409 GCA_965603505.1 uncultured Phycisphaerae bacterium
AGGACGGTTCGGGTCTTGGCGATCTTGTTGCCGTTGGGGCCCTCCCAGTGGACCTCGGCGTCGCCCTTGAGAAATTCGTCGATCTTCTTGCATGCGACCAGTACGGTCGCATGGTTCTTGTTGCCCATGTACCGGCCGACCTCCGAAGAGGACATGCTGGTGTGCTTTCGGGTGAGGTACATGCTGAAGTGGCGGGCGAGTGAGATGGTGCGGCCCTTCCTGGAGGAATGGAGATTGGCCGGGGTCACGCCGAAGAAGGCGCCGACCGCCGCCTCGATATCCGAGATGTGGACGATCGGGTCGCACCGCTCGATGTGGTCGGCCAGGACCGTCTGGGCCATGGGGAGCGAGAGCCTTTCATCCTGCAGGGCGGCGTAGGCGATCAGCTTGAGCAGGGCGCCTTCCAGCTCGCGGACGTTCGTCCGGATGCGCTCGGCCACGTATCGAATGACGCTCTCGGGAATCTCGCCGGCCCGTCCCTTCTCCTGGCCGCCGAGCACGGGCCCCATCATCCGGCGGCAGAACTGCCGGCAGATCTCACGCCGCGTGTGAAGGTCCGGGGCATCGACCTTCACAACCATGCCGGAGACGAAACGATTGACGAGTTTCTCGGACAACTGCCCGATCATCTTCGGATGGGCATCGGAAACCAGGATGACCTGCTTGCCTGCCAGGCTGATCGTGTTAAAGGTATGCAGGAATTCCTCCTGGGTGGATGGTTTGCTGGCCAGGAAGTGTACGTCGTCAATCGCCAGCAAATCCGTTTGCCTCATGCGACGGCGAAAAGCCTCCAATTTTTTCGTCTTCAAGGCCAGCACGAATTGATTCGCGAAATCCTCGGCGGAGAGGTAGAGCCATCGGGTCTGCGGTCGGGCCTTCGCCACGCCGTTGCAGACGCCCTGCAGCAGGTGGGTCTTGCCGACCCCGTATCCGCCGTGGATGAATAACGGGTTGAACGGGCTCTGCTCCTCGCGGATGACGGCGCGGGCGGCATTGTAGGCCAGCTCGTTCGACGAGCCCACGACAAAGGTATCCAGCGTGAGCCTCAGGCCCTCCAGCGAGCCAGACGAAGCAGAGGGCGTCGCGCCACGCGTACCTTGGCGCGTTTTGCCCGCCGGGGCAGACGGGCGGTTGACCGAGGCCCGCCGGCGCTCGCCCGACAACTCCGGGTCAATCGTGAACGAGATCTCCGGAAGAGACCCCATGACGGATTGCGCCGCCAGCTTGATATCCTTCAGGAAATGACCCTCGAGCCACGTGGCCAGAAAGGGGTTCGCCACCCCGATCCGCAGGTACCCATCCGCAACGGTAAAGCGCGCGGAGTTCTCAAACCAGATCCGATACTTATGTGCGCCGATTCGCTGCGCAAGAGCCTCGGTGACGGCGCCCACGTCGGACCCCGTTGTTCGGCGACTCTCATCCATGATTACGCCATGCATCGAGATCTCCCCAACACTACTGATATCTACATTTCCATCGTGGCTGCGCCAAAGCAAAGGGATGCGCGTCCCCACAGAACCAACACACCACGAGAGCTATTATTCAGCGAAACTTTAGCAAATCAACATGCTTTTGGACGATTTGTTTTCCACTTGTTGGAGGGACAGGAGAGTACTGGCTTTAGGCGCGAAAATTTTTTCTTGTTCACACGTTATGCACGTCGCAACTGCGACTTGTGGATAACCTGTGTATTAGGATGGCGGATGCTGCGGTCGACGACCCCGCATATCAATACTGATAATGCAGACGGATGGAAGAGCAGGCCCTGACACTGATCGCTGCGGGCAAAGTTGTGGGCCGCAATCCCGTCGACAACGTCCCGGTCGACGCTGAACTTCGTCACCGCTGTCCCGTGAGTAAACGGCATAACACTCCCCGCTCTTCCATTCCGAACAATCCCACAGCCTCGACACGCATCGCATGGAACCCTTCGGAAGGACGGCGGCGGTCCGTCCGGATTCACGGTTTCCGGGTCAATACAGCAACATAGCCACCATCGTGGTCGAATGGCCCTGCCGACGGAAGCACAAGCTCTTCATGCGCCAGTTGAAAGCGGTTGTCCTCCGCCAGGAGACTGCGGGGCACCTCCGCGTTCTCCGCCCGTTGGATGCTGCATGTGCTGTAACAGATTCTACCGCCGGGCTTTACGAGGCCTGCGGCTTTCTTCAGCAGGTCTTGTTGGATCGCGGTCAGACTCGCAACCGCCTTCGGCCGGACTCTGTGCCGCGCCTCGACGCGCCGGGCCAGCACGCCCGTATTCGAGCACGGGACATCGAGCAGAATCGCGTCAAAACGCTCTCCTGCGCCTCGATCGAGCTGCGCGTACGGAACGACTGTGACGCTCTTGAGGTCGAGCCGGGCAATGTTCTCCCGTACCCGATCCAATCGGCCGGGGTCGATGTCTGTGGCCACAATCTGTGCCGAATCCCGGGTGGCTTCGGCAAGCTGTGTCGTTTTGGCGCCGGGGGCCGAGCACAAGTCGAGGATCGACCAACCCCGCTGCGGCCTCAAGGCCTGCACGGCTCGGGACGCCGAGAGGTCCTGAACGCTGAACGAGCCCTCCGAGAAGCCGGGAAGCTGCGCGACGGCGTGCGGTCCGGTGATTCTGATCATATTGCGGGCCGGTCCGGAGCCCGGTTTCTCTGCCGGGGCCAACTCCGCATGAATGCCGGCCTGCTCGAATTCGTGCAGCAGGTCTTCCGTCGTTGTTCGCAACGGGTTGACCCGCACATAAAGGCTCGGCCGGCGGTTGCAGGCGAGGCAAATGGCCCGGGTCTGCGCCGGCCCGAACTCATCGAGCCACTCGCTCACGAGCCACTGTGGCAATGAAAAGCGGGTGCCCAGGTGCGCGGCTACAGACGTGGACGGCTCGGGCAGGAAATCCGTGTCGAACTCGCAGCCGGCCTGCGGGGTCTGAACGAGGGTTCGTCTCGGATTTGCCGCGGTAGGATCCACCTGCCGGTCCGCGATGTGCCGCACCACCTGGCGCAGGACCGCATTGACGAATCCCGTTTGTTTCCTGCCGCCACCTCTCCTGGCGTTGTTCACGGCCTCGTTCACGATGGAATAGGCCGGGGTGGCCGGACTGTAGACAAGCTCATAGACGCCAACCCGGATGATGCTCAGCAGCTTGGGCGCAATCCGTGCAGGAAGCCGGCCGGCGAACTGAGTGATCACGGCGTCTATGGCATGAAGGTTCCGAATCGTCCCGTAGACGAGGTCCGTGGCTCGCTGCTTTTCCTCGGTCCGGCCGAGCAACCCGTCCAGAATCGGCCCGGCGTACTCACGCGAGGGATCGAATCGATGCAGGACTTCTGCCGCAATGGCTCGTGCCGACTTGGCTTCTGGGGCAGGCATGCTATTATTCTATCTTCATCAGCCGGTCGCCGGGTTGGACGCGCCAGCCATT
>CBFDDG010000540.1:0-3402 GCA_965603505.1 uncultured Phycisphaerae bacterium
CCGTCTCTGGCCAGCAGGGCGGTCATGTTGCTGCCGATATATCCTGCCCCCCCACAAACGAGTATCCTCATGTTGCCTTTCTTTCCTTCGGCTGCTTGAGCTTCTCTGTAATGCGTTTCAGGATTTCTGCCGCGAGGTACGGGTCCTTGCCCAGGTCTATCCAGGCCATGCCCTGTTGCTGCTGTGGACTGACGTCAAGCCGCTGCAAGGCCGGGATGCTTTGCGTGTGCATCTGGTAGGCTTGCGAGATGCTGGCGATTTTGTTCTCAGGCAGGCTCAGTCGCTGGACCGACACGTCGCAATCCACAGACCATCGACCGCTGTCGTCCGTCACCCGCAACTCCACCGACCTGCGGATGGTGTGAAGATTCGCCTCCGGGATGCCCGAAGGGTTCGCATTGTCGCTTCGCCAGAACTCGAAAAATTGGGCGGCCCGCAGGGGTCTGGTCCTGACGATCCCTTCCCGGGCGTCCAGTTTTTCGATGGGAAAATGCATCCCCGTCAGGACCTCCATCGCCGCCTGCATGATGGCGACGGCCGTCACCTGGTCCTCGCAGACGATGCGGGTCGGCGCGCGGGAGATGCCCTGGCTTCGGCAACCTGCCCCCAACAGCACGGCGGCAAGCAATGCGTATTGAACGATCCTGATCTTGTCTTCAGTCATATTCTGCCCGTTGTGATGCCGCGAAAGAGCAGGCATTATACGTATCGCCAACCGGGACCTCAAGCTTATTGGCGGCATTCTGTGCGGCAGGGTGTACGACAGGATTGTGGCGGAGCAAGCGTGAGCTTCATGGGTGGCTGATACAGCCCATGCCCAACCATCGCCAAGCCGCGCAGACTTGACGATGCCAGCCGGTCCAATCGGCGCTTCTCTGTCGGTCACCCGTGCGACATCGGCCGGCTTCCGGCGGCTTTTTCGCCGCTTCCCTTCAACATGCCCGCCCCGGGAACGCTGTACACGTAACGAGAGCGACCCCGTACAGGGTTTCTGTGTCCGTTGGATCGGAAGATCGGAGCGAGGGGAGTCTCTACGGTATGGGAATGTGTCCGGATCGAGTGAGTTTTGCGGGCCGGCTGATCGATGGCACCGTTCACTGGCGGTGGGACCTGGTCCTGCTGCTCTCGATTCTGGCGCTGTCCTGGCCTTTGGTGGCCGAGCGAGGGCTGATTGTCCAATCGGATTATCCCGGCTGGGCGGCCATCGTGCATATGCTGGACGAGGAGGTGCTCCCGGAGTGCGGCTGGTTCTGGGCGTTGCCGTACCCTCGTGTGAACGCGGGGGAGATCCTGGGGCAGCCGTATTCATGCAGTATCATCCTGCCGTGGCTGCTCGGGAAGGTCACAGGCCCCGAGTGGGCGCTGAAGCTGGTCATCTTTCTGGCCTATCTAACGCTCGGCTTCGGCTTCTACCAGTATGCTGCTCCGAAGAGCAGCCGGTTCGCGGCCTTTCTGGGCGCCCACGTGTGCGTCCTTGAGAACCTGTGGCACATCAATCACGGCATGTGGTACAACTCCTTCTCGATTGGCCTGGCGTTCCTGTTCTTCACGGCCCTGGAGCGCTTTGCCGCGCAGTGCAAGGCCCGTTACTGGCTTGCCGCGGTGCTGCTTCTGGCTGTGATCCTGTATGCGCACCCGCTGGGTGCAGTGATGGCGATTGCCGGCTGGTTCGGCTTCTTCCTTTTGGGGCTGATGCCGGGAGATCGGCCGAGGTCCGTGATTCTGCTGGCCCTCTTGGGCATCCCGGTCCTTGCGACGGGCTTGGCCTGGCCCCAGGTGGCCGCGACGGTCGTCGGCAGCCGTGTGGGCACGGGCATCAGTGCCGCCGGCCAGTACAACCCCTTCACTCTGCTCGGCACGCAGTTGAGTCGTGCGGTCCTGGTCGTGTCGCTGTACGGCCTGGGGTGGGCCCTGAAGGGAAGGAAACAGGCGCTTTGGGTCATCCTGCCTCCCCTCTTCGCGGCCCTTGTGCTCTATCAGGGCTGGGCGGGCATGGTTCCGTTCGATTTTCCCCTCAAGAGGGGCTTGGCCGGTTTTGCCTACCGATTCCTGCTGGTGGCTTCGGCCATGAGCCTGGTTCTGTTCGCCTTCGGCGTCGCCGGCCTGATGGCGGCACTCCGCACCGCCTCCAAACCGTGGTATCGCACCGTCAGCGGCATGACAGGGGCGGTCCTGTTGCTGGTTCTGCCCGGGATTGTTCTGCTCGGGCTGAAACGCACGTTCGTCTACCAGCCGAGAACGCTCGTTTCGGAGAACGCGCTGGTGGATCACGCGGACTTCGTGGCGCTCTGCGACTGGATCAACGCACATATCGACCATGAAAGGGAGAGGATCTACATCGAAGATACGTACGGCAGGAAACTCGATTTCCCACTCTACCCGGCAAATCGCTTCGGTCGGTTCACCGTCAAAGCACTCGGGGGACGTCCTACGCACCTGACGCATTACCTGTCGCTCATCGCTCTGCGAACCGGCTGTCACCAGGTCAACGGCTTCGCCGTATACCAGAATCCGTTCAACGAGCGCTACTGCTGCAACGGTAAGCGCCTGTTCGGCACGGAGCTGGAGGACCTCACGCCGAAGATCATGCGGCTGCGCCTGTGGGCGCTGAACTGTCGTCACATCGTTGCTTTTTCCGACGCCATGCGCCAGTTCCTCACGTCGCTTGACTTCCTGGAATGCTCGTGTCGGTTCGGCAGGTTTTGCGTCTTCACGTGGCGTGACATGCCGCCGTATTACGCCTGGGTCGGCAGATCGGAGCCGAAGGTCATCCCTGCAACGAGAGTGTCAAACGTCCGCTATGAGGTCGATCTCAGTGAGGTTCGAGCGACGCGTATCTATCTCTCGCTGCAGTATCATGCGAATTGGCGAGCGTACATCGGATCGGATCGCCTTCCGATCGAGCCCTGGAACAGCCTCATGGCGGTCAGGCTTCCACCGGAATCGCGAGGGAACCTGCGGCTCGTCTATGAGGTGAATCGGAAGCAGCCGCTGATAGTTGTGGGGCTGAGTGCAATCTCGACCTTGCTCGTCACGGCCGGACTTGGCCTGCGGCGAACCGGTGATGGAGAGCACGAGCGGTTGCACAGGATCAGCGAAGCGAGTGGCCATTCAGCTTTGCGACGTCCCAACGACGTTCGAGATGTCAATCCGGTACATCTGCCGTCCGCTGCCGCCGTGCGGTGAGTCGATGATGACGCTCCGGCCGTCCGGACTGAAGCGCGGGTGTGTGTCGCAGCGCCATTCCCCCTTGTACTCCGGCGGCAGGTGGAAGCAACCGAGCGGCACGGTCTTAGATGTCGCGACATGGTAGAGGTACACGTGCTGGTTTCGGTCCTTGTCGGGGTAGGTGTCGTTCAGGATCCACTCGTTGCCGGGCAGATAGCTGCAATGCCCGTTCCG
>CBFDDG010000541.1:0-3396 GCA_965603505.1 uncultured Phycisphaerae bacterium
CTTTTTCGTTGAGAAGAGAGCATGGATTTATCCATCGTGATACCGGCCTTCGAAGAGAGTGGGAAGATCGCCCGGGATGTGAAGGCCGCAGCGAGCTTTCTGCAGGCCCATCACATGAAAGGCGAAGTCATCGTCGTTGATGACGGCAGCGTGGACCAGACGGCCCAGACCGCCCGAGCCGTCCATGTCTCCCCGAGTGTCAGGGTAAACGTGATTCGCTACGACCAGCACCGCGGCAAGGGTTACGCCGTCCGGGCAGGTATGAAAGCAACCGAAGGACAATACGTCATGTTCGCCGATTGCGGACTGTGCATCCCCTATGGCAATGCCCTTCAAGGGCTCGAAATGCTCAAGGACGGCACGTGCGACATCGCCCATGGATCGAGGCGGCATATCGAGAGCGATATCCTCCGCGATCAGCCCTGGCACCGCCGAACGCTGTCACGCATGTTCAAATCGACGGTTCGGACGATTCTCAGAGTCCCCCGTCAACTCACGGACACCCAGTGCGGCTTCAAAGTCTACAATGGCGACGTCGCGAGAGAGCTCTACGGCGAATGTATCACCGATGGCTTCATGTTCGACATCGAGATTATCCTGCGAGCCGTTAAGAAAGGCTACCGGATCAGCGAGTTCCCCGTCGAGTGGGCCTGCGACCGGGACAGCCGGCTCTCTGTCACTCGCACGCCCTGGCCCGTACTGACCGAGCTGCACAGACTCCGACGCTCGATTGCCAACACCAATCATAGCTCGACAGAGGGTGAGAAGCCATCCTGAGCGGCTCACTCGATGAGTTCGCCGGGTTTCCATCTGCCCACGGGCAGGATGCACTTGGCTGCATCCGGCGTGGCTTGCCCCTCTACGATCAGCAATCCGCGGACCGTTGGGTTCTCGACACAGTAGTTTTCAATCTCCTCCGGCGTCATCACCATGAAGGCGGTTGACAGGGCGTCGGCCCGGGCGGCATCGGGCGCCATCGACCAGGCCGCCAGTCTGCCCTCGACCGGCCGGGCAATGCGGGGATCGATGATGTGCCGGCCTTTCTCCACCCCCGAACCACTGACGGAGATCCGTTCTAACTCCAGGCGCGCAAGTGTGCGATTTCGGTTGTTCGGATGACTGAGTGTCACGGGCCAGGCCTCTGCACCACGCGGTGCATCCATCGCCAGGACCGAACTGAAACCGCCGTGAATCAAGGCTCGATCAATGCTCCACTCTCGAAGCATCTCCGCCATTCGATCGACGCCATATCCTTTGCCGATACCCCCCAAGTCAACATGAACGGGGCTCTTCGTAAGCGCCACCGCGTGAGTCGGCTCGTCGAACAGGATCAGGGGCATCCCCGTGTGCTCGCGGGCAAACTGCAACTCCTCAGGAGACGGCGTTTTGGGCTTCTTGTCCTCGTCCAGCCAGCAGTCAACGAGGAACCCGACGGTAACATCGAATGCGCCGCCGGTCTGCGCGTGGACCTCCGCGCTGATCGCCAAACACTCGAACGTGTCGAGACCAACCTGCACGGCCTGTCCCGCCGGCAGGTGATTGATCCTGGTGACGTCACTGGTCTCCAGGTACCGGCTCAACTCCCCTTCGATACGGTCCAGCTCATCAAAGGCGGCTTTCCCCGCCTGCTGCGCGTACGCCCGGTCCTCGTGCTGAACAACGACCTCGAACGTGGTCGCCATGGCTTGATGCGAAAATCGATGCACGTCCGGCACGGCCGCCCAGTCGCTGGTCACGAACGACGTTTCCGTCTCCTGGGGTCTATTCGCCATGTTTGCCCTCGAGCAACTCGGACGGATCCGATTGCTGATAGTAGTGCTGTTCCCACAAGTCCTTGCGCACGAAGCCGAGCAGCTTCACCTTCGGGCGGGCCCAAATATAGTACGGCTCATCGAACAAGTACATATACATCCGCCGCTTCTCGGGTGGCGTCTCCTCGTACAGCTTGTGGGCCAGGGCCCCTTCCAGCGTATCCGAGATAAGGATCAGCGGTCCGATTTCCTCCGGAACCGTGGAGTACCACGCCACCGCCGGGAGGTCTCGCAAATACCACGGAAGCGGCCAGTAGTCTCTGCCCGGAACCGCCACCTGGATCGGCGTTTCCTTCGAGTACCCCACGCCGTTCGGATCGACATATTCCCTGACCTTCTCGACGGCAACGAAGATCTCCTCCGTTGGATGGCCATAGACGTACGGGTTGCGGCTGTCGGCATAGTAGATGAAATTCGACCGGTATGCCTGGGACGCAAGGTGCGCAACCGCAACAATCAGCAATACGACCCAAGCAGCCTGTACGAGGGGTTTGCGGACCCATGCGAAGAGTGCCATGGCCCCGACGCCTGCCAGGAGGATCATGCCGTGCAGGAAGCTCAGCAGGCACCAGGGCGTCTTGTACGGAATCGCAGAATAGACGACCGTCATCGCCACCGTGTAGATCGCGATGAATCGCACCAGTTTCCGGTCGATCGGGCCAACAGGCGTTCCTTTGATCGCCGCCGCCAGCCCCACAAGCGCCAGCAGGACGATCCAGCCTTCGGTCCAGATCGGGCCGTTCTCGTATCGGGCGAACAGAAGCATCCGCAAGTAGTAATACCACGGCTGAATGTGCCACGTGCTCTCGCCGCCGGCGCGACCCAGGTACGTTGCATAGGTCAAATAGGAATCCAGTATCCCCTTCGGGTAGCTGAAGAAAGACGAGTAGAACAGGATTGAAACGCCTACCGCCGCCGCCAGGCCGAGGGCAATGTGGAGCGGCTTGAATCCGGCCAGGACCTGCCGCAAGGAACGGCCCTGCCCCAGTGGAATCAGCGCCACCAGCACGAGGGCCAAACCCATTGCGCCGAAGGCGATGATCGCCGTCTCCTTCGTGGCGTGCATGAGACCCACGAACAAGCCGGTCACGATCGCCCAACCCAGAGATCGAGCTCGCGCGTAACGGTACCCCGCAACGATCGCGCCAAAGGTGAAGCAGACGAGGAGCATCTCCTGGATGTAGTAGCGGCTGTAGAAGACCATCGCAGGCGACAGGGCCGTCAGCACCGCCGCCCAAACGGCGGCCAACCCCAGACGATCGGCCAGAAGAACCGTCAGCAGGATCAACGCGATGCCGAAAGCGACGGGCACGATGCGCAGGGTAACCTCCGTGATCCGGGCGTACTGACTGACTCCGCTCAGCCGGGCGGGAATCAGCGTGAAGTAGTTGAGCGTGGGACCGTGGAATTCATTGGGGTCGTACTCATAGACGCCGTCTTCGAGAAGCATGTGGAACTTGTCGGCATGAACGGCCTCGTCCGTATGCATCGGCCGCATACGCAATCGTGGGGCGCGGACCCCCACACCCCCCCGCGCCCCCCCCATAAAAGCACACCCAAATAGAATTTGCCAACTATAGCAAGA
>CBFDDG010000542.1:0-3393 GCA_965603505.1 uncultured Phycisphaerae bacterium
TCGATTCCTTCATCAGCCAATCCCAGCTAATGACCTGCCCTGTGAACGCCGCGATGCGGGCGCCGATGGCCGTCAGCGTGCTCTCGGCAACGCGAACGCCCTCATTCAGCGGCTTGCCACTGCGAATGCTCGCGATCAGGTCGACGTGCTCCTGCACCTGCCCATTGACGTTCTTGCCCTCATAGCGCCAGGCATTCTCGCCGTTGATATTGTGGTTGCAGTCGCTCGTGCCCTTGGTGCCGACGATCTTCTCGCCGTTGCGTCCGGAGCCCGGGCTGTGACCGCTGAAGCTCAGACAGCGAGCCCCGTTGGCATATTCGAACTCGGCGTAGATGTGGTCCCAGATGTCGCCGTTGAACTTCTCCCAATTGTCCTCGCTGCCAGTGAACTTGCGGCAGACCGCCTTGGCTGTCTTGACCTGGTCCTCGTTGCTGCTGCGCCACTGACGGCCGCCGACCGCCATGAGTTTCGCCGGCGGGCCGTTGAAGCACCAGTTCATCACGTCGATGTTGTGGATGTGCTGTTCGCAGATCTGGTCGCCGGAGAGCCAGGTGAAGTGGTACCAGTTGTGGCACTGCCAGTCCAGCTCGCTCATCTGGGCCTGGGCGCCTTTGAACCAGATGCCGCCGCCGTACCAGTAGCACTGGCCGCCGACCAACTCGCCGATCGCGCCGTCGTGAATTCGTCTCATCAGCTCGACGCGGCTGAACTCGTGGCGCCGTTGCGTACCGCAAACGATGGCCAGGCCCTTTTGCTCCGCGAGGCGGGAGGCTTCCATCACTTCCTTGCAGCCGGCCACGTCCGTGGCGACGGGCTTCTCGGTGAAGACGTTCTTTCCGGCCTTGATGGCGGCCATGAGCTGCCGTCCCCGAAACGCCGGGGCGGTCGCCATCAGCAGCAGGTCGGCCTCGCACTTGGCGATCTTCTCGTGGCAGTCGTAACCCCAGAACATGTGATCGTCGCTGACGTTCACGCGGTCCTTGAACTGCTCTTTTCTCGCGAAGTTGTCCCGGGTCCTCCTCACCTGGCCTTCGAACAAGTCGGCCAGCGCGATGATTTCGACGCCGGGATCGGCCTCCAGGCAGTTCTGTATGGCGCCGTTGCCGCGTCCGCCGCAACCGAGCATCCCCACCTTGATCTGGCCGGACCCTTGCGCGTGCGCCATGCCGGCCATCACGGCGGCCGCCGCACCAGCCACACCCGCCGTCCGGGATACATTATTCACTTGTGATGACATATTCAAAATCTCCTATCTTCGAGCCGTTATCATGAACTCCGCGGATGCACCGTCCGCCACCGTCAGCCGCGATTCCTGCCTCTGCCCTCACGCACGAATCCGGGCAGCACGTACTGGCCGGGGATAGCCACCGGTGGAACGGGCTTGGCGTCGCTCAGCTTGAGGTCGTCCGGCGGCAGCAGATCCAGCGTACATCGGTTCATGAACCACGAGCGCTTGAACTGCTGGCGGGAGTAGGCCGACTCACGTCCCATGATCGCGCACAGCGTACTGCCGGCAATGCGTTCGCCTTCATTCAGCGGCTTGCCGTCACGGATGCTCTTGATCAGATCCGTGTGCTCCTGGACGTAGGGATCGCTCCTGGGCCCCCTGTAGCGCCAGGCGTTCTCGCCCTCAATCACGCCGCCGCAACTGGTGACGCCCTTGGTGCCGACCACTCGCTCGCTGACGTTGCCCGCCGTGCCTTCGATCTGGCGACACGTGCTGATCGTCCGAACGTCGCCGGGATAGATGAACTCGACGCCGAAGTGGTCGAAGATATTGCCGTACTTGGGATCCGTGCGGTATTGCCGACCGCCGACGCCGTGTATGGTCTCGGGAAGGACGTCGCCGAAGGCCCAGTTGACCACGTCCATGTTGTGCACGTGCTGCTCGGTGATGTGGTCGCCGGACAGCCACGTGAAGTATAGCCAGTTGCGAATCTGCCACTCGACGTCGCCCTGGCCGGGCTTGCGCTCGCTGACCCAGAGGCCGCCCATGTTCCAGTAGCACTGGGCCGAGACAACATCGCCGATCGCACCATCGAGGACGCGCTTCATCGTCTCGACGTATTCATGCTGGTGACGGCGCTGCGTGCCGGCCACAATAGCCAGACCTTTCTGCGAAGCCAGCTTGGAGGCCTCGATTACCATCTTGATCCCTGCGGGGCAGACGGCGACGGGCTTCTCCATGAAAACGTTCTTGCCCTGCTTGATCGCCTCGGCAAGCTGCTTCGGCCGGAAGCCCGGAGGGGTCGCCAGGATGACCAGGTTGATGTCGTCGAGGGCCATGAGCTTCTTATAGGCGTCGAGGCCGATGAAACAGCGGTCGTCCGGAACCTTGAACTGGTCCTTCAGGCCCTTCAGACGGTCCTCAAAGGCATCGGCGAGGGCCACGATCTTCACGCCGGGCGAGGAGGCCACGCAGTTGTGCGCTGCACCGGACCCTCGTCCGCCACAGCCGACCACACCGACGCGCATCTCGTCGCTGCCCTGTGCAAATGCCAGCGGTCCGGCCGCTCCGGAAAGGACCAGAGTCCCGGCCGCCGCGGCCGAACTCCTCAGGAGTTCTCGTCTCGTCCAATTTCGTCTTTTCACCATAATTGAACTCTCCAATGCTGTATCTACGGGTTACCTCCGTCCTGCTTAACGGCACGATATGCGGACCGATCAACCCTTTGCCCTGTAGGACGTTTGTGTCGGTGGCAAGGCGGGACGAACCCGGCCGTCCTCTGTGCTGATCGATGGGCCATACGCTCTGTAAGACGCTCCTTATCAGTCGATTATTGAGAATAAACCACCATTGGCCGGGGATTGCAAGTCTGTTTTTCGGCGATTGCCGCCTGCCCGCAAGCAGCACTTGCACCAAACGGCGACGACGAGTAGCATGAACACGGGCTTTGGCTCAGGCCGTCATGCCCGTGTCACAGAGCCCGGACGGATGAATCGGCGGAGCAAGCCCCGCCCTCCGTACGTGCGGCGTTCAACCCGAAGAAAGGTGGTAAGAAGCTCGTAGTCCATGGCGATCGTCACATTACAGGATACTCATAAAGCCTTCGGCCCGGAGGTCGTGCTGGACCATCTGGACCTGCAACTCCACGCGGGCGAGAAGGTCGGCATGGTCGGGGCCAACGGCTCGGGCAAAACGACCATCCTCAGACTGATCACGGGCCAGATTGCCCCGGACATGGGTCGCGTCATCCGGCAGAAAGGCCTGCGCATCGGCTATCTGCCGCAGGAGGCCAGCTTCGGCGGCGAACGCACGGTCCTGGAGGAGATGCACGCCGGCATCGAGCATCTGTTCCGATTGCAGGAGGCGATTCACAACGCTTCTCACGAGATGGAAATCCTGACCGGCGCGGAGCTGCAGGCGAAGATGAGGCAGTACGACCGCCTGTG
>CBFDDG010000543.1:0-3370 GCA_965603505.1 uncultured Phycisphaerae bacterium
CCGCGATGATGTCCATGTCCCCGGGGCCGCTGTGCTTCGGGGCTATTCGGATTGTGGCTTATCTGCCACCAAATTGCGATGCGGCGACGGGCCTGAGGGAGAAAGCCGGTCCGGACGGATGGCAATAGTGCCCCAGAAAGACGTTGTTTTTTCGCTCGCTCACGGTATAATCTAAACTGAGGTATTCTTGGACATTGGAGGGTCCGATTCCGGGCGCACTGCCCGTTCTGAGTGCCCGCCAATCGTTGCCCGTTTCGGGATTCCATGACGCCTCGGAGAAAGGAGAAAGACGATGAAAAGATCGTGTGTGGTTGCAGGGTTGGTGTGTCTCTTGTGCAGTGGGGCGTTGGCCCTTGACTATCGGGGGGTGGGCAACTGGGCCGACCCGAACGGCTGGGGCGACGGGGTTCCGCCGAGCGGAGCCGTCGAGGTCAAGGTTCGCGGCGAGGACACGGTACTTACGCTGAACACGAGTACCGGAGATTGGGGCGAGGCACAAAGGATGAGGGTGTACGAGGGAGCAACACTGATCGTCGAAGAGGGAGCGGAACTTCTGGGTGCAGGTTGGATGCGGGTCGGCGCCAGTGGCACTCCCGGCTACGTAACGCAGACGGGAGGGCTTGTAAAGATCGATGATGAGAGGCTTGGCATCGGAGACGAAGAAGGCTCCGAGGGCTACTATACCATCAGTGGCGGCACGCTTACGCACGCCGGGGATCGGGGCGACCTGATCGTCGGAGCTCGAGGCGGCCAGGGCCTCTTCACTGTCGTCGGCACGGGTCCCGTCATTGAGATGGGCAAGCTGATCGTCGGCGATCGTACGGGCGCCTCAGGCACGGTCGAGTTTCAGTTGACGGCCGAGGGTGTCAGTCCGATCGTCCTTTCCGGGGATCCCGCCATTGACGAGCTGGGCGATGAGACCGTCTCGGCCCTGGTGGTCAGCTCTGCAGGCGGAGCGCCCAGAGTGGATGTGATCCTGATCGATTTTGCCGAGGGCATAGTCGTGGAAACTGTCTTCGATACCGTCAACGGTGAACCTGCCGTGGAAGGGGCGACGGTCGCTGTGAACGATGCCACAGGTGTTTACCATTACGCGTTGACCTACGTGGGCGGCGATACCGGAAACGATATAGCGCTTCTGTATGACTCCTTCGTCCCGGCGCCCAAGGTCGTCTACGTCACGGGCAGTCCCGACGTGGATGCGGACGAAATCCTGGATGACCAGGGCTGGATCGACTGGCTGGTCGCACAAGGCTACAACGTCGATGCCCGACGCGGGTACTGGGTGGAACCGCTCGATCCGAACCGGATTGCCGAGTTGGAGGCCGCGGATGTGATTATCGCCAGTTGCGGACTGAACACCGGGAATTATGACGCCGACGGGGAAGCCGCCAAGTGGAACGCCCTCACCACGCCGATCATCAACTTCAACGCGTGGCTGATCAGGAGTAACCGCTGGAAATGGGTGAATTCCACCGCCGCGACCAAGGACAGCGGCTCTCCCGCCCTGATGGTTCTGGATCCCAACCATCCGATCTTTGCGGGTGTCGAGCTCGATCCGAATGGTCTCGTGGAGGTCCTGGACCCGAACGTCGGCTCGGGTCATACCTCGTTCATCAACAGCATGGAGGTGGGCAACGGCACGATGATCGCTCAGTCGCTGGGTGTCCACTCGGTCCCTTGGATCATCGAGTGGGAAACGGGCGTGGAGTACTACGCCGGCGCCCTTGAATTTGCCGGCGGCCCGCGGATGACGTTCATGGCCGGCACGCAGGACGTCGAGTCCGCGCAGGGTGAGTTCAATCTGAACGAGGCCGGTCAGCAGATCCTCCGTAACATGATCGCCTATCTGGTGCCCAAAGCGCCGGTGGCAATCGACGTGGAGAACGCCAGCTTCGAGCTTCCCGGCACCGAGAAGCAGAAGAATTGGGAGGCCGTGCCCGGCTGGAGCAGCGATACGGTGGCTGTCGATTCCGGCGTAGAGACGGGCTGGAGCGCCACCGACGGCCTCTGGACGGGCTTTTTGAAGGGCGCCGATCCTGCGGCGTGGCAACTGACGCACCATGCGATCGGGGCCGAGGACGTCTATGAGCTGAAAGTCGATGCACGGGTTACCTGGCTGGCCACGACCCTGCGGCTGACCCTCTACTATGAGGACGCCGGAGTCCGCGTTCCGGCCGCCTTGGCGGATGTGGCGCTGGCCGAGGACATGCAGGAGTTCGCGCTGACGTTTGCCGCGCAGGATGTGCCGGAGTCCGTCGGCAAGCCACTCGGCATCGAACTCGACAACGTTACCGAGGAAGGTGAGTGCTGGGCCGGCATAGACAACGTACGTCTGAGCCTGCAATAAGTCGGCCCGTCGTTCCGGCTACCGACAAGATTATGGCTTGGGGCACCGTGGGACGTGGATACTGCAAGTCCGGACATCCGCGTCTCATAGGCACTCCGAGGTCATGGGAATCGTGTCGGACAAAACGTGGTAGTCGTGATCGCATAATTGTTTGTATGGCCGCGTAGGTGGTTGCCAAGGGCTGTTGTTCGCCGAATGCGTGGTTGTGGTAGGTATTGTTAACCGGCTGTTCTGATGGAGAAGGTGTATTATGTGCAAAAGAGCGATCTATCTCATCTCATTGGCCCTCGTGCTGGCGTTTGCCGGCAGCACATCGGCGGCGACGATCGAGTGGGACAACGGCGGGGAAGGTCCCTTGTGGAGCGTCCCGGAGAACTGGGAGCCGGACGGCGTGCCGGCCGCGGGCGATACGGTACGGTTCTATCTGGAGGACGCGAATTGTGTCATTGACTCGACTGTGAGTGCTGAATGCACAACGTTCTACGTCGGCACCGGCAACGCCGGGCCCTGCTATCTGGACATGACCGGCGGCACGTTGACGACCAGCGGCCATTTTCGCGTCGGGGACGGCGGAGACAGCAACGGCGTCTTCATCGTGAGCGGCGGCGTCGGCACCTCGACCGCCGGCAGATTGTGGGTCGGGATAAACGGCACCGGCGCCCTCATCATGCGGGGTGGCGAGCTGAACATCTACGACAAGATCGAAGTGGGGAAGAACGCCTCTGGAATTGGCACGATCTATATGGAAGGCGGCGTCCTGAACCTGACGGGTAACTCCACTGACCTGGAGGTCGGCAAATACGGGACGGGCACTGTGCATATGACCGGCGGCGTGATCAACCTTCAGGACAACATCAAGTTGGCACAGGGCAGCACCTCGACGACCACGGGTGTTGGCCGCTTGAATCTGTATGGCGGTACGTTTAACGCCGGCAACCTCCGCAATCCCGCTGACGGCATCTATGGGACCCCCCTGATGGATATCACCGAAGGCCTCTTGACGCTGCCGGGAGACTATCG
>CBFDDG010000544.1:0-3365 GCA_965603505.1 uncultured Phycisphaerae bacterium
ACGTTCTCGCCTTGGATCACGGCGTCTTTGTATTGCGTAATGTCAAATTCCTGAACGCCGACGGCTTCATTATCCGGGCGGTTGGCCGTCGCCCCGGAATTCCACGTTCGCTGCCTCTCGTCGGGTGCATTGGAACGAGCGACCTCCACGCCGTTGAGCCAGGCGACGAAGCCGTCCTCGTATCTCATCTTCAGGACCAGCTTGTCGATGGCCACGGCGTCGGCCACCTGGAATCGAATGCGGACGTAGACGCTTTGGTTCACGTTGCGCATCGCGGCCACGTCCAGGCCGATCAGCCCGGCGTAGTCGTACCCGACGCCCGTCGTGCCCGCGATCCAGGCCGAGTCGTCAAACGCCCTGATCTTCCAGGCCGGTTCGAGCGATCCGTTCGTCGGAATCAGCGCCCTGGCATCGGCCGCCTCGGGAATCAGCACGGTTTCCGTCTGGGAGACGACGCTGTCGCCGCTCAATCCATAGGAGATGTCCACGACCTGCGGCGGATAGTCCCGGTAGGCGAAGGCGATGGTCTGCCCATCCGGCTCGACCAAAGCCACCGATTCACCCCCGGCCTGCAGCCCGAAATTCGTGTGCAGCTCGTTCTCCGGGTTCCGTTCGTTCTTGTTCGATGCAAAGACGACCAGGTACCCGCCCGGCGACAGCCGCACCTCGGGGAATTCCCACTTCTCGAGGTCGTTCACGTCGTCCGTGAGATACCACCCATCCAAATCCACGACCTCGGTCGTGGGATTGTGGATTTCAATCCAGTCCGGTGAGTCCCCCTGGGCATCGATCAGGCTTGCATCGTTGGAGGCAACGAACTCAGTAATGACCGGCCCAGTTCCGGCCGCAAGACTCGTGAAGACAAACAGGCAGACCGCACAAAGAGGGACCATTCGTGGAATAAGCTTCATCGCACCATCACTCTCAGACTCCACTCCCGGAACATGAATCTCGCCGGCCTGCAAAGCGCCCCTCGCCAAGCCGACTCGTCGGTCCCATTGTAGCAGATCAGACGCCTTTATGCAACGCGCGCCAAACACTCGTGACGTCCAGGAAGGCGTCCACCTGCTTACTCGCGAGCCGTGCGTGAATGTCACGTGCCGTGCGCTGCGGCTCGATCAGGCCTTCAGGACCTTGTTCATCCGCTCGATCGTGTCGTCGACCTGTTGCGGGCTGAGCATGCCGATCGTGACGGCGTCGACCAGATCGTTCCGCCACACGAATTTCAGCGAGGCGTCCTTCTGCTCCGGCCCGGTTAGCTTGCCGGCCCCGAAAATCTTCATGCCCAGGATGACCTTCCCGTTCGCGCGGGCTTGCTTGAGGACCGGCGCAACCTCTTCAACGGAGGCATCCATCGCGGCCTCTCGGCCCACGTTGTTGATGCGGGCCAGCACGACGTCCGTCCACGGGTGCGTGCATGCGACCTTCAGGGCCTCGAGGTTGTGGCAGGAGACGCCGACGGCCCGGATCGCACCCTTTTCCTTCAGCTCAGACATCTCGTCGCGGATGCGCTCATACTCCTGAGGCCACTCGCTATTCGTCATGCAGTGCATCAGGCAGATATCGATGACATCGGACCGCAGCTCTCGGCGGAAGCGGTCGACCTCCTCTTTGGCCCCGCCGGAGGGCGAGTTCCAGTAGGCCCGTCGCGGCCAGATCTTGCTGAGCAGGATGTACCTGTCCCGCGGCACGTCGGCCAGGGCCGTGCGGAGATAGGGATGCGACCCGTACAGGTCTGCCGCATCCAAGAAGGCGATGCCCCGGTCGATGCTGTGGCGGATCAGCTCGTTGAAGGCCTTTTCGCCAAGGCGGGTATGCGCCGAAGAACGTGCTCCGCCGTTCCACCCGGTCCCCTGCGCGAGGCGCGAAGCCTTGATCCCCGTCCGGCCCAGCGTCACAATTTCCGTCGTGGGGCCCGAGCCGGCCGCCTTCTTCACTTCGGCCCCAACTGCCGGTCGCATCCCGGTCGCTAAAGCCCCCGCCCCGGCCAGCGCGGTCGCGATGAACCGCCGCCGGCTGACGTCCTGCGTCATCTCTATCGAGACTATTGTCTGCTGATCCATACCCATCGGCCCTTTCACAATCGATTCCTCGGCAAGCCAGCATTTCCGGCCTGCCCGATCCTATTGTAGCCGCATCCCGCCGACGATTCAACCCCGAGCCTGCTTCGCGATAGCCCACTTCTGAAGGGGGTTGAGAGGGAAGTCTGCAAAAGTCCTGCATTTGACTTGGATTTTCTGTTGATCGATCTTGATCTGCTCCTGGCCTGCGCCTACAATACGATCATTGGCCGCCATGGGATGTGGTGCCCTTAGAGGGACCGTTAGCCACAGCGCTCAGCGAGATGTGAGCGGCGGTATACGCGATGCGGAGTTTGTGGTTCATAGCGATGACTTCGGGTGAGCGGCAAGCACGGTTGCTCCGGCTCGGTGGATTCACCCTCGCCGAGCTGCTGGTCGTTGTCTGCATCATTTGTCTTCTGATGTCCTTATCCCTGCCCGCACTGACACAGGCGCAGCGGCGGGGCGAACAGATTCATTGCCTTGCGAACCAACACGAGCTGATGTTGGCATGGCTGTTGTATTCCACGGACCACGACGATGAGCTCTGCGTCCCTGGGTCATACCATTCGGCCTTGCAGCCGTACGTCCAGACGGAAGAGATCTTCCTGTGCAAGACCGGCGAGGCCCGGCGGAAGGGCGATTCATACGGTGTGTCGAACACCATGGGAGGAGTGGAGCGGGATGGCGTGAAGCCGTACGACAAGCTGCATCGCATCTCCCATCCCGGCGACAAGCTGGTCCTTGCCGACCGAGCGCGTCATGCGTCAACGTGTTTCTGGCCCCTGTTGCGAAACGAGCAAGAGAAGTGGGTATGGCGTCCGTGGTCCTGGTATCCGGGGCTGCAGGGCATGACGGGTAGACACAGCAACGGGCTGCAACCTGTCTTTTGCGGACGGCCACGGGCAATACAGGGCCTGGAGAGACGATCGGACGCGGAAGCTGATCATGGGCCGCATGGCTGATTCAAACAAGGGATCGTCCGGCAATGACGATCTGGAGTATATGGTCAGAGTCTTGACGTATCGATCGAACGATTACCCGGCGGATGTGGAGACTCGAGAAGATGGCGTTCGGCATCCCTGACTTCCTCCGATATGATCTCCGGCATCGCATCGAACGATTCCAGGACGGAGTCAAGCGGGGCAACCTGCGAACCTGGATCAATGACAGTCTGGGGCTGGTTCTCGCTGCCGCTGTTGCTTCTGCGTTGTTGTTGGTCGTCGCAGTGGTATGGGCCCTGTGGCCGAACTCTGCTCCCTTGTTCCGGCAGGGAAAGACAGCGTGGTTCTACGATATGAACAC
>CBFDDG010000545.1:0-3363 GCA_965603505.1 uncultured Phycisphaerae bacterium
ACATAGTAGGCTTGGCCAATACCTTGGTTGTAGAGAAGGAGACGAACGAGGAGTTTGGCGGATTCCACGTCTATCTCCTCAATGACATACGCCTTGAACGCGTTGGGATCGGCGGACGCACACCAGTGAGGTGGACGCATCTTAGGCAAGGCCCCAGAGAACTCCCATGGCTTCGCTGTCTCCCGAGTCTCGCCGTACACCAGCATGTTACCATGACATTCGGCGTATTCCACTTCTTTGAATTGACCGGCAGCCAGAATCGATCGCAGGTCCGCCTCGCTGATATCGAAACGCAAGACGTACATATGGCCGGGTCCGTGGTTGGAGGCGGCCCCTCTTATTCTCTGCACGGATGCCGGAATAGGGTTCAGGATTGCCTTCCGGAATACTCTGAGCGGCAAGACCCAATAGGCGGTGGCTGCCCAGACAAGTGCCAGGACAAGGACCAACAACAAGAGGAACGCGTACATCTTCGGTCGACGCATCTTTGAGCTCCGCTTAACTCATCAAGAGATTCTTCCGACGGGGCGGTCGCCTCCACGTATGCGAATGTCGCCAAGAAACGGGGCAACCAACCAACAGACACCTGATGTTCCCGACAGTCTCTTCTGGCAACCGTGAGTATATCGTAATGTCGGACGGCGTGCAATCACCGCAGTCCTGGAGCCGGGGGTCACGTCTGCACCACGAAGCCCGCGTATGCCGCCCGTGGAGGCAGAACACCCCTCTGAACCGGCGAACTTGGGCTCGTCTCTTGTCCTTCCTCAAGTTGGCGGGGCCTATTTCCTGCAAAAATACGTAAAATCCACAATTGACGGCGCCACCGTGGCACGGCTATCCTCACGTGACTACCGTCCAGCAGCCTGCGCAGTCTCGCGCAACGCCGGAGAAGAGAATCAGCACACTTGCACAGACGCAACAGTCCGGGGAGAAGGAGGTGACGCTAACGAAGGAAATGGAAATCCGGTAACCACCCTGAAAGAGACAGAATGTACACATTTGAACGGGAGGAAGATTCCATGAAGATGATGATAAACAGATCTATGTCGTTGCGAAGCATTCATACGACTGCACTGGCCTTATTGCTCAGCCTGATTGCGGTTCCGTGGCAATCCCCCTGCCTGGCAAATAACGCCCTCCAAAACGTTCTCAACCAGTTTTCTCCGTATGATTATGACACCGATGGAGTCAAGGAAATCAACAGTCTGGAACTGGCCTCCTTCGAGTCGGCATTCGAGGCCATTCCGGGAAACGCCCGGCTGGTGCTGATTCTGGTCGAGCCGCGGCTGCTGGCTTCCATCGCGGGCTCCCCGCTAAGCGGATCGGACGTGATGCATCGGTTGCAGCGTCTCAAGGGGGACCTGGAGGCAGAAGGCTATGTCGCGCGCGTCGTATGGACCAGCGTCTATGCCGGCAGCGCACACCAGGATGGGCGGACCGTCCTGGCCCTCCGGCAATTCCTCAAGACCGTAAGGGGTACGTACAATCACCTGCAGGGGGCCGTACTCATCGGGTCATTCCCTGAGCCCATGCTCGCCAGGCGGTGGCTGTGGCAGAGGACCGCCGGCGATGGCGGCATTACCATTGGAGGGACCAAGCTGCCCAAGGGCACGGAGTACCTTCGCATCGTTCCGGAGATCGTCGCCGAGCGGGCCGACCTCGTGCTGGCGGACCTGGATGGGGACTGGCCGTCGACTTACCAGAAAGGGCCTATGAATCTCGAGTCCATCGTGGCCAAGCCCGATGTGCCGGCCGGGGCCGCATGGTACCAGAACAACGCCCTGCTGACTTGTACCCACTACGACCGGACCAACGTTTCGTTTCAGGACTTCTTCTGGATTCAGGACGACAACTACGTAGCCTGGCTGGAGGGCAGCAAGCTGAAGATCCGCATATTCACGGATCAGCTCCATCCGGAAATGAACAACCAGGATCTGTCCCTGGCCAATCCGGTAGCCCGGCCCGACATCTTCGTGTCGAGGGTCAACCCGCTGCACATCGCGGTCAATCCGGACGCGAAGTTTCTCGACGGTCAGGGCAAGCCGCAATCCGTTATGAGCGCCACGCCGGTCGACCTGGGGATCAAAGCTTTCTGGAAGCGAGACAGTGTGCTGGAGCGGCGGATCCTGGTCGACTACCTCGACAGAAATCACGCCTATCGTGTCGGCGGTTACTCTCATCTGCCGTTTCGAACGGCGGCGGTCGGCAAGGGCCTCTCGGCCGGCAGCATGAACAACATGTTGCTGAAGGCCTCCTCCGACTTTGGCACCTCTGTCATAGTCGAAAACGCCTCGCTGCTGGCCTATGTGAACTGGCTGAAGCAAAGTGCGAGCTATCGGGGCATCACCGCTCACTCCAATGCCTGGAACTCATCATTCGGCGACAACTACACCCTGGCCGCCCTGGAGGCGGCGGTTGGCGGTCAACCCTGGCGATGGAAGAGACACGGCAACACGAATCTATACGAGCCCAGTCTGGCGGACCAGGGAGGCGGCGCCGACCTGTACCTCCACAGGACCCTGTGGGAGAACGGCGTGCTGCAGGGCACCGGAGGCAGGCTCTACATCCACAATGGCTGTCAGGCCAACACACCGGAACGCGCGGCCGGCTGGCCGTACAACAACGAGTTCTACGGCACGTTTCAAAACGTCGAAGGCGTGCTGTTTTACCTCAACGGTGTGGCCCTGGCCGCAAGGGCCAAGGTGTTCTACGACACGCCGAGGGGATTCTCCGAGGCGCTCGGGGCGCATGAGAGAGCCCACTTCGGCAACGGCTGGCGGGCCTACTTCGATGAAGAGGGCAAAGACGCCGGACTCGTGACCGCCGTCGCAGACAACAAGAGATGCTACACCTGGAGCGTGCTCGGCGACTGGAGCGTCCGCCTGCGCTATCGCAACGGGCTGGGGATCCTCGGCGTGGCCGGCTCTGAGTTGACCGACCGGGCCATCCACGCCAACAACGCCTGGATCGGAGGCTGGAATTACTCGTCAAACGTCAATCCGGTCGCAGGGGTCGGTGATTTCAATGGCGACGGCCGAACCGACATCATCCTCGTCAGCACCTGGGGAATGGGCATCGTCTATCACGACGGGATTTCATGGCAGGCCCTCGTGGTCAAGCCGAAGGGCACTGGATTCGGTGGATGGCTGTTCAACCCCGACGACAACGTCGTCAAGGGCATTGGCGATTTCGACGGCAACGGCAAGGACGATATCCTCATCACGAGCCCCTGGGGCATCGGCATTCTGACTCTGCAAGGCTCGACCCTCACGTCCCTCGTTGCCAGGCCCAACGGCAGCGTGTTCGGCAGTTGGCTGTACAACGGCCACGACAACGTCATTGAGGGCATCGGCAACATCGACG
>CBFDDG010000546.1:0-3361 GCA_965603505.1 uncultured Phycisphaerae bacterium
GCCAGACCCGCTCCAACGGCCGCCGACGTCCGGAGGAAGTTCCGCCGGGACAAGGCTTTCCAGAGACGGGATGATGCCCTCTCGATGTCTCCTCGCATGGTTTTTCTCATACAAGCACCCCTTACGAATCCGAGGTCGCGGAATCTGTTCGAGCACGAGGCTATCACCCCGACAGGTCGCTGTCAACGCCGCGAGGCTCGCCCGGCAGCGAATTCGAGCAGCGCCCCCGAACGCAGGAACTCCGCATTTCCCTCCATTTTCGGGCGCATCTGTGGTATCATACTGGCCGCGTCTGCCCGGGCAGGCGTTGGCATAATCCAAGAGATCCGGCTATGAAGGAGACGGTGTCTATGAAAGAGATTCGAAGCAGAAGAGAGTTCCTGGCGGCGGCCGCGGGTGCAGCCGCATGTTGTGGACTGACACGTGCCGGGACGGCAGATCCGAAATCCGAAATCTGCAATCCGAAATTCGAACTGGGTCTGGCCTCCTATACCCTCAGGAAGTTCGACCTCGACAAGACCTTGGAGATGACAAAGCGGGTCGGCCTCAAACACATCGCCTTCAAGGATTTCCATCTGGCGCTGGACAGCAGCCCGGAGCAGATCGAGGAGGTTGTCGCCAAAGTCAAGGATGCCGGCCTGGACCTGTACGGCGGCGGCGTCATTTACATGCGGAACGAGGAACAGGTCCATCAGGCATTCGACTATGCGAAGGCGGCCGGGATGAGCGTCATCATCGGCGTGCCCCAGCCGGAACTGCTGCCGCTGGTGGATCAGAAAGTGAAAGAATACGACATCAAAGTCGCGATCCACAATCACGGCCCGACCGACAAGGTATACCCCGTGCCGGCGAGCGCCTATGAGAAGATCAAGAACCTCGACAAGCGGATCGGGTTGTGCAACGACATCGGCCATACGATCCGGGCCGGCGTCGATCCATCGGTGTCGATCGAGAAACACGCCGATCGGCTTCACGACGTGCATATCAAGGACGTATCCGCGGCCAACGCCAAAGGCGGCGGGGTGGAAATCGGACGCGGCGTCATCGATATTCCGCGGGTCCTCTGGACCCTGATGAAGATCGGCTACGCAGGGGTCGTATCCTTTGAGTACGAGAAAGATGCAGACGATCCACTGCCCGGCCTCGCTGAATCCGTGGGCTACACGAAAGGCGTCCTGGCGGTCCTGACCGCGTGACGCGGGCCCGCCGAACCGTGCCCTGCTGACCCTCCGGGCGTCAGGAGAGACCAGATACGAGATACGAATCATGCCGTACAACATTCGGATCGTCAGCACGTATCCGCCGCGACGGTGCGGAATCGGGACGTTCTCCCGCGATCTGGCCACGGCGATGGCGCATTTCACCGCCGAGGTCGGTCACATTCGCGTGGCGGCCATCGACAAAGGCAATGGACCCTACGACATCCCGGTCGATCTGGTGATCGATCAGTACAACCCCGAGTCGTGGCGAAATGCCGTCACGCATATTTGCACGCGGGCGAAAGAAGCGCAGAAGCCGACCATCGTTGCCCTGCAGCATGAGTTCGGGCTGGACCCCGGCCCGGACGGCAGAGACGGTCAGGGCACGAACTTCGTCGAAATGGCCAAGGCGTTCCGTGAGAAGGGGCTGATCACATTAGTCTACCTGCATACGGTCCTCGATAAGCCCGGCCCGCACGAACGCAGGACGATCCAGGAACTCGCCAGGCACAGTGACGGCCTCATCGTGACAACCGAAAGCGCCATCCAGATCCTGGAGTCCGACGCATACGAGGTGCCTCATGAGAAGTTGAAGCATATCGACCACGGCATCCGCATGCACAATCCGTCTCAATTTGACCGCTTGGCCATCAAACAAGAGTTCGGGCTGGAGAACCGCTTTCTCATCACCACGCTCGGTCTGCTCTCACCGGGCAAGGGAATTCAATACGGCATTCGCGCCTACGGCCGCTTTCTCGAGGAATCCTGCACCGAAGAGCAGCGCAAGAAGACCGTCTACCTCATTGCGGGCCGTCCGCATCCGGAATTCGTCCGGGCCGACGGCGGCGAACCCTACCGGCAGTTCCAGGCCACAATTCACCAAGCGATGGAACAGGCCAAGGTGAGGTGGTGCCGGATCAAGGAGTTCGGCACGACCTGTCTCGACGAGTACGATCTGGTCTTCCTCGACACCTTTATCGACGAGAACACGCTGTTGAAGCTGTACGGCGCGACGAACGTCATGCTGCTGCCCTACCTGAACATGCAGCAGATCTCGAGCGGTATCCTGGCGGACACTCTGGGCTCCGGCCGCGCCGCCATCACGACGAAATCCAGGTACGCCCAGGAACTCATCCACTCCAACAAGCGGTGCCCGGAGGGCGTCGTCATCGGCCGGTATGCGCGCGGCATCCTCGTCGATCCGGGAGAACCCTCCATCGAACAGATCGCCCAGGCACTGGACTACCTCGTCTTCAATGCGGGCAAACGCCTGATGATGGAGCGGCAGGCTCACCAGCGGGGCTACCAGATGCGGTGGAACAACAGCGCGTGGGCCCTGCTGCAATACATCCACTTTGTCCGGGAGGCAAAGGGGATCGTCACGGGGCGCGGCGTCAAATTCGCCCGGCAGAAGCCATCCCACCTCGACGTTCACAAGCACAGGAAGACCTCTACCAAGCCCGTGATTGAAGTCGCAGCGCGCCAAGAGAGAGTGGAGCCGCTGCCGTAATCGGCATCAGCGCAGCCGGATCGGCCGGCTTTCCCGCGCCGAGCGATAAACCGCCAGGATGACCTCGACGGCTTTCCGAGCTTCCGGGCCGTCGATCCAGAAATCTTCGCCGCTTTCCAACGTATCGAGAAACGCCCTGAAGTTCCGCGTGTGGTTCTCATGCGTGATGGCCGCCGGATCGGCAACGCCGCCCCCGCCTTCGATCTCCATGAACCGCTTGCGGACCTCTTCATCCTCCGGCCTCTCGTCCGCGAACTGCCAGACGGTAATGCTGTTCTCGACGTTGATGACCGTCCCTTTCGTGCCCGTGATCTCGAAGCGGCGAAACTGCCCGGGATACGAGGCCGTGGTGCCGTAGATCAGCCCCAACGCGCCGTTCGTGTAGCGCAGGGCCGCTACGGCCGCGTCCTCCGCCTCCATCTTGTGTCCCAGCGTCGCCGTGTACGCCTGCACCGACTCGATCGGAGGCAGCAGATCGCAGAGCATGTCCACCATGTGGATGGATTGATTCATCAGCGCGCCGCCGCCGTCCAGCTTCCAGGTCCCGTGCCACGAATCCTTGTAGTAGGCGTCGGTGCGCCACCACGGCACGTACACGCTCGCGTACGTGATCGTGCCGAAGCGACCCGAGTTGATCGCCTCGCGCAGCGGC
>CBFDDG010000547.1:0-3353 GCA_965603505.1 uncultured Phycisphaerae bacterium
CCCGATCCGAACCCCCGCTTCTACACGCACGAGTCCTACCAGGGCGCGCAGAAGCGGATCTACCCCTATCCGATGCTGGACGGGGTGACTGATCGTCGCGAGGAGCAGACGTATAGGGCCCTGTATTTGGAGAATGAGTACATCAAGCTGTGCATCCTGCCGGAGATCGGGGGGCGGCTTTTGTATGCGACCGATAAGACGAACGGCTATGAGATCTTCTACCGCCAGAACGTGATCAAGCCGGCGCTGATCGGCATGTTAGGCGCGTGGATCTCCGGCGGCATCGAGTGGTGCGTCTTCCACCACCACCGCAATACGACGCACATGCTCGTTGATTACACGCTCGCCGAGAACGCCGACGGCAGCAAGACGATCTGGTTCGGCGAGACCGAGCGGCGGCATCGGATGAAGTGGATCATCGGCTTGACCCTCTGTCCGGGCAAATCCACCATCGAGGCGACGATCAAGCTGTTCAACCGGACGGCCTACCCGCACTCGATCCTCTACTGGGCGAACGTGGCCGTGCACGCGAATGACGATTACCAGGTGATCTTTCCGCGGAGCGTGACGGCGGCGACGTACCACTCCAAGAACCATTTCGCCCACTGGCCGATCGGGCATGAGACCTACCGCGGCGTGGACTACCGGGGCGTGGACCTGAGCTGGTGGAAGAACCATCCGCAGCCCGTGTCGTTCTTCGCGTGGGACATGAAGGAGGACTTTGCGGGCGGCTACGATCACGGCCGGCGGGCCGGCACCGTGCACGTCGGCAATCATCACGTCGTCTGCGGGGCCAAGCTGTGGGAGTGGAGCCCCGGGCCCACCGGCCGGATGTGGGACAAGATTCTCACCGATACCGACGGGCCCTATGCCGAGCTGATGGTGGGGGCCTTCTCCGACAATCAGCCGGACTACAGTTGGATCAAGCCCCACGAGGTCAAGATCTTCACGCAGTACTGGTACCCCATCCGTGAGATCGGCGGATTCAAGAAGGCGAATCTTCAGGGGGCCGTCAATCTCGAACTTACGCGCGGCAACAAGGCCAGGTTCGGCTTCAATACGACCTCGCGACACGAAAAAGCGCGGGCCGTGCTGAAAGCGGGCTCTCGGGCGCTTTTCGACCAGACGATCCAGATCGATCCCGGCAAGCCGTTCTTCGAAGAGGTTTCCGTGCCTATGGGGACAAAGCGGACCGATCTTCAGGCCTCGCTGGCTGCCTCCGGCGAGACCCTGATCGCCTATCAGCCGGTCGAGATTCCGTATGATCCGAATCTACCGCCGACGGTCAAGGCCCCACCTAATCCCAAGGATATCACGACGATTGAGGAACTGTACCTGACGGGTCTTCGGATCGAGCAGATCCATAATCCCCGAGTGGACCCGTTCGACTACTACGAGGAGGCCCTCCGCCGCGACCCGAACGACACGCGGACGAATACCATTGTCGGCATCGGCTACAACAAGCGGGGTCTGTATGCCGAAGCCCAAGAGCATCTGCAGCGCGCTGTGAAACGGCTCTCCGCTGAATACACCCGTCCGGGTCATGCCGAGGCCCTCTATCACCTGGGTCTGGCTTTGCGATCGCAAGGCAAGCTCGACGAGGCGTACGATGTGTTCTACCGTGCCGCGTGGGATTACGCATTTCGTTCGGCGGCTTATTATCAATTGGCCGAGCTGTCGTGCCGGAACAGACGGTTCGATACGGCCCTCGGGCAGATCGATCATGCTCTATCGGCGAACACGCTGGATACCAAGGCCTGGAACCTGCGGTCGGCTATTCTCCGGCATCTCGGCAGGCCGGAGCAGGCGGAGAACACGCTGAAAAGGGTGCTCTATGAGGACCCGCTCGATTTTGCCGCCGCCTACGAGCTCTACCTCACTCAGTGTGAATTGAACAATCGTCAGCGCGCGGAGGAGACGCTGCAGAAATTGCAGACTGCCATGCGTTGTGACGTCCAGGCTTATCTCGAGCTTGCCGCCGATTATATGGGCTGTGGGCTTTGGGACGAGGCTGTGGATGTCCTGAGCCGCGTCAGCAGAGACAAGACGACCTTCGCCGGCAAGTATCCATTGGTCTATTATTACCTGGCGTTTCTGCAAGAGCAAAAGGGCAATTCCAGAGCGGCCGAGAAATTCTATTCGCAGGCGCGCGCGATGCCCGCCGATTACTGTTTCCCGTTCCGCGCCGAATCGGCCGAAGTCCTGACGGCTGCGATTCGGCGCAACCCTTCCGATGCCCGCGCGCAGTACTATCTGGGCAATCTGCTCTACGATCACCAGCCCGAGAAGGCCATCGAGTGTTGGGAGCGGTCGCGTGAGATTGATGGCTCGTTTGCGAGCGTGCATCGCAATCTCGGCTGGGCCTATCACCGCACGCAGAACGACGTGCCCAAGGCGATTGCCAGCTACGAGAGAGCCGTCGCCTGCAACCGCGACGACCCACGGCTGTTCATGGAGCTGGATGAGCTCTACGAACTGGGCAATACGTCACCGCAGAAACGGCTCGCTTTGCTCGAGAAGCACCATGCCACGGTGGTCAAGCGCAACGACAGCTTTCTTCGCGAGATCATGGCACTCGTGCTGGCGGGCCGGCAGAGCGAGGCGATCGATTTTCTCGCACAAAACCATTTCCATGTCCGCGAGGGCGGCGGCGAGATCCACGACGTCTATGTAGACGCCCATCTATTGCGGGGTGTCAGTCGGCTCAAACGGGGCGAATCGAAGGAGGCCGTCGAAGATTTTCTGGCCGCCGCAGACTATCCGGAGAACCTCTCGGTTGGCAGGCCGAAGAACGACCGCCGTGCCCCTCAAGTGGCCTACTACACGGCCCGTGCCTATGAGATGCTCGGGGACGCGGACCGAGCCAAGAATTACTACACGGAGTCGGCGGAGCAGAAGAGCACGTCGCGGTGGTCGGAGACCCGCTTTTATCAGGCCCTGTCGCTTCGAAAGCTCGGCTGGGAAAATGAGGCCGGGGGCATCTTCGATGAGTTGATCAAAACGGGCAAGGAACGCATCGCCCGCGACGAGACCGCGGATTTCTTTGCCAAGTTTGGCGAGCAGCAGACGCGCCAGGCGCGGCAGGCCTCCGCGCATTATATCCTGGGGCTGGGCCATTTGGGCAAAGGCGAGTCGAATGCAGCCCGTACTGAGTTCGAGACCGCTACCAAGCTCAATGTCAGCCATGTATGGGCCGGCGCGTGGCTCCAGGGTGCGGAGTAGCGCGCAGAGCAAGAGACGGAATCTTGACTGCTCCGTGCGTTATTCATATGTTCGCAGTAGAGCGGCCGGAGCGTGCTGTGTGGACGGGGTCACGACTGGCCGCGATGGATTTGGATGCCGATTGTCGTCTC
>CBFDDG010000548.1:0-3340 GCA_965603505.1 uncultured Phycisphaerae bacterium
TGGCCGGGCCGCGCGACGCGCTGTGGGACCAGGTGGACGATGCGATCGACAAGGGGCTGCCCAAGACGGCCATCGACATTCTGGACCAGATCATCCCGGGGGCCCTGGCGGACGAGGCCTACGCCGAGGCGACCAAGGCCATTTGCCTCAAAATCGCCCAGGAGGGGCAGATTCAGGGGGGCAAGGCCGAGGAGATGATCGTCCGCCTTCAGGACGAGCTCGCCCAGGCCCCCGAGCCGATGAAACCCGTCATGGAGGCGGTCCTGGCCCATTGGTTCTGGGACTATTTCCAGCAAAATCGCTGGCGATTCGTTCAGCGGACGCAGACGGCCGAGCCGCCGGGAGAGGACTTCACGACGTGGGACCTGGCCCGCATCTTAGCCGAGATCGACCGGCATTTCACGCTGGCCCTGGCCGACGCGCAGGGGCTCCAGGCCATCGACATCAACGACTGGGATGACCTCCTGGAAAAAGGGACCGTGCCGGACAGCTACCGGCCCACGCTCTACGACTTTCTGGCCTTCCAGGCCCTGTCGTTCTACAGCTCCGGCGAGCAGGCCGGCGCCCTGCCGCAGGATGCTTTCGAGATCATGGCCGACAGCCCCATCTTCGCGCCGGTGGCCGAGTTTCTCGCGTGGGAGCCGGTGACCTCGAACACGGAATCCGCCAAGTACAAGGCGATCCTGCTCTACCAGGACCTGCTGACCTTCCATCAGGACGATGCCGATAAGAGCGCATTCATCGACGCCGACCTACACCGGCTCGTGTTCGGTTACAATCAGGCCCTCGGGCCGGAGAAGGACGACCTGTACGAGGCGGCCCTGGAGCGGTTCGTGGATGCATGGGAAGGCCACGGGGTCACCGGCCGGGCGCTGTACGAATGGGCCCGGCTCGTGTATGGACAGGGCGATTACGTCCGCGCACGCGCGTTGGCGAAGCAGGGATGGGAGGAGTATCCCGACACGTACGGCGGCTTCCAATGCTACAATTTGATCCGGCAGATCGAAGGCCGGTCTGCAACGATCCGGACCGAGCGTGTCTGGAACGATCCTCTGCCCGACATCGAGGTGACCTACCGCAATATAACGCGCGTGTTCTTTCGCGCGGTGCCACTTCCCGCCGAGGAGGCCATTCAATCGTCCTGGCGGTACGTCAGCCAAACCGAACTGAAGACCCTGCTCGCCATAGAGCCGGCTCTCGAGTGGAGTGCGGAATTGCCCGCTACCGACGACTATCAGACTCGCACGGAGAGACTCCCGGCGCCGGAGGGGCTCGATAGCGGCTTCTACTTCATTGTCGCCAGCCACGATCCCTCTTTCCAGACGAGCGATAACCAAGTCAGCATCGTACCCGTCTGGGTCAGCGACCTGGCGCTGGTGTTGCGTAATCTCAGCCGGGAAGGCGACGTGGAGGGCCTCGTGCTCAACGCGACGACCGGCGAGCCGATCGCCGGCGCAACGCTTACGCGATGGATCCGCTACTGGTCGAGTCCAATCTACGAACCTGCGGACCGGACGCAGTCCGATGAGAACGGCCTGTTCCGCTTTTCCTACCTCGGCAACGACGACGCATCCTCCTACTTCATGATCCTTGCTGAGTCGGCGGACCAGAAACTCGCCACGGCGAACACCTGCCGTGCGCGCGGTCCGTTCGCCGATCCGATCCCGAAGGATCAGACCGTCTTCTTCACAGATCGCTCGCTGTACCGGCCCGGCCAGACGATCCACTACAAGGGGATCTGTATCCACATGGATACGGTCGGGGCCAACTACCAGACGTTGGCAGGCAGGCAGGTGACCGTGGTATTCAGCGACACGAACGGCCAGGAGATCGAGCGACAGCAACACACGTGCAATGACTACGGCGCCTTCAGCGGCAGCTTCACGGCCCCGCGTGACCGGCTCATGGGCCGAATGCAACTGTCCGTGCTGGGCGGCCCGTCCGGCACGACGTACTTCAACGTAGAGGAATACAAACGACCGAAGTTCCGGGTTGAGTTCGAGCCGCCGGCGGAAGCGCCGCGTCTCAATACCGAGGTCGTGGTACCGGGCAAGGCGACTGCCTATACCGGCGCCGCCATCGGCGGAGCGCAGGTCGAGTGGCGTGTCGTGCGGCAGGTGCGTTTCCCCATCTGGTGCTGGTGGGCCCGGTGGTATCCCGTCTTCGGCCAGGCCCAGGCCATTGCCCACGGCGAGGCAGTCACCGAGTCCGACGGCTCGTTCTCGATAGCCTTCACGGCCAAGCCAGACCTGTCGATTCTGGAGGAAGATGAGCCGATCTTCGAGTTCCAGGTTCATGCCGACGTGACGGATACAACGGGGGAGACCCGCTCGGCCGACCGGACGGTGCGCGCAGGATACACGGCATTGCAGGCCAGCGTCAGCGCCGATGCCTGGCAGACCCCGGACGAGCCGGTCAAGCTTGCCGTCCGAACGAAGACCCTCGACGGCGAGGGCGAGTCGGCGCAAGGCACGATCAAGGTCTACGCCTTGAGACAACCGGACAAGGTCATCCGGCCCTCGCTCACATCGACCGGGCCCGAGCCGGATGCCTCCGATCCGGAGACGTGGGAATTGGCGGAACTGGTCAGCGAGAAGCAATTCACGACCAACGCGCAGGGCCAAGCCACCATTCCCGTCATCCTGGGAGCCGGCATCTACCGCGTGATGCTGCAGACGCAGGACCGTTTCGCCAAGCCTGTCGCAGCGAGGCATACAGTCCGCGTGGTCGATCCGCAGGCGACCCATTTCAATGTGCGCATCGCGAGTCACTTCGCGGCGCCCAACTGGTCCATCGAGCCAGGCGAAACGTTTGTCGGGCTCTGGGGCACGGGCTATGAAACCGGCCGCGCCTATGTTGAGGTTGAGTGTGAAGGCAAGGTCCTCCAGGCCTACTGGAGCGATCCAGGCCGGACACAAGCGACCATTAGCCAGGAAGTCACGGAAGACATGCGCGGCGGATTCACGCTGCGCGTCACGTATGTGCGCGAGAACCGCGCCTACGTGAGCGAGCAGATCGTGGAAGTACCTTGGACCAACAAGCAACTAACCGTCCAATGGGAGCACTTCCGGTCTTTGCTGGAGCCCGGGCAGCAGGAGTCGTGGACCGCCATAATCACCGGGCCGGATGCGCTGAAAGCCGCCGCCGAGATGGTCGCGGCCATGTACGACGCGTCATTGGACCAGTACCTCCCGCACGATTGGATCCGGAGCTTCCCGGGCTTTCGACGCGAGTACAGCCGGTTGAGCAGCCGATTCGAGAATGGTGCCGTGTCATTTTATCGCCTGTCCAACTGGGACACAGATCATCTATACGTCTGGCTCATCTATCGCCATTTCCC
>CBFDDG010000549.1:0-3329 GCA_965603505.1 uncultured Phycisphaerae bacterium
CCGTACGGCCAGGTCACCGTCCTCCACGGCGCCTCGGACAAGGACGGCGCCGTCAACGAGTGGTGGCCCGACGCCGGCGGCTCAGACCACGGCAACGAGATCCTGTACTGCGGGTACCGGTACGACCCAGACGCGAACATGTACCACGTGCGGTACCGGATGTACCACCCGGCCCTGGGCCGCTGGCTCCAGCGCGACACTGAGCGTTACCTTGAAGGCCTCACGCTGTACGAGTATGTGATGGGAAGTCCCCTCACCCGCTTGGATCCCCTGGGAGCAGAATCAACCGGGTCCGTCACTCCCATCACCAGAAGCGTCGTCAAGGAGTGGATCCAGTACGATTCGGCACAGAGGGCGCAGTACTGGAAGTGGTCTCGCTACGATAAGGAGGTCTTTGGCGATGCCTACAAGGAACATGAGCGCTACAGATGGAATAAGAAGCAATACGAGAAGTTTCGTGACGAGATGAGGTACAACCAGCGACTCCTGCCTACCCTCTGCGATAAGGAGGGCGCTACAGACGGGACTGTTCTGGAATCGAGATTGAGTGCCGGTAACCGCGTAGACCCATGGACAGACCAGCAATACAGTAGAAAGGTAGCAGTCCTTTCTCAGATCGTTACCGTCGCGAACACACTCCAGCCTGTCAATGCGCCCGGGGAAGGGATCACTTTCGCGGTGTGGGGCATCAAGCGTGTCAAACGAGAAGTGGATCCATGGGTCTGGGTGAAGATCCAATGCTATGTATGTGTGGAGGTAGAGGAGGACGGGAAAAAGTACCTGAAATGGAAGGAGAACGGTGATCCGAGCCCTCATATTCTAGACACGACGGACACACTGGTACCGGGGAATCTGCGCTGGCAAGCCGGGGATCACCAGGAGATGAAGAGGATCATAGAGGATGCCGTCCCTGAGAAGATCGACAAGGTCTGTGGTGGGTCGGAAGAGTAGACGTAGGCGCCAATGGCTACGGAATTGGTTCGGCGTCGCGCTTCTTGGAGCAGGTCACGCTTTTGCGAAGGCGCGTGAGGTCGTGTGTGAGCGCCGACTCGGCGTGAGGTCTGCCTGTGGTCTTGCGGCGCCGGCGGCGGAGATTGCAGCTGGTGTCGTACCGCAGGGAGGAGGTGCGTGGGTTCGTATCAGGCTGCGGGGTAATTCGGTGGGGGGCGTCAGAGTGCGGTTGTCTGGAAAAGCGTGCGTGGTTCCGAAGACGGCGAGTCGGGCGGAGAGCCCGCGAAGGCGGTACCGGCGGTGGTTGTGCAACTACGGTGGTCGGCGAACAGCCTCGCGGAAGATGCAGGTCTCAAGAGCGAAACGGTTTTGGCGCGGGCAATTGGATGAGGCATCATCGCCCCCGGGCTAGCGGGGGCCGTCGGGAGCTGGGAGCGTGAGCCGGCCGATGGACCTTGGGCTTGTGGCCGGTGAGAGTGGAGAATGGAGCCGTTTGCTGCCGGGGTCCCGGAAGCAGTACGTCGCAACTGCTGCAGGACAGAGGGAGATGAGTGCTGGGTACGATAGTGGTCGTTGGTTGGTTCGGGGGACGGCAGAAGGTGAGCCTAGTGCCGTTTCTACTAAGAGAGTTCCGCGTTCTAACAGCAGTTTTCCGGGTCGCTTACACCACTCGGCGATGCAGCGGCGATAATGGTTGCTGGCCTCGGGCAGTCTGGAGGCCCAGGAAACGCCCATCCCATCAGGCCAAAGCCGACGTGACTGATGTCCCTGCCGACGGCCGGACGGGCCCGACGATGCCTCGGAATCATAATAGTCTTGGATACACTGGCTTATGGAAACGAAACTGTCTAACTGGAAACGGGACTAGGACGTGCGGCGATGCGTAGAGGAGCCGAACCATGAACCGTGCGGTTTATCTCTGTGGGGCGTTCCTGGCTATGTCGATTGTGACCTTGGTTGCGACGTGCCTGCTGCGGGACGGGGACGGACGCGAACAGCAAGAAGGCCGCCTGCCGGAGAAGGTAGCGCGGTGGATGGATGACATTGACTTGGGGAGGCGCGAGCGGATGATTGACTTAATGCGCTCCGGCGGTCTGGCGTTCTACAAGAAGGTCGAGGCAAAGAGTGATGTTCTCTTCATTGCGGCAAGCGCCGGCGCCGCGAAGGAGATGCTGGCGGCGACAGAACGGGGCTCTTGGGCGGAAGCACCGGTGGCGGTTGCTGCGGTCTTGTGCCTGCGAGGTGACGAGCCGCGGGGACCCTCGGGGCTCGCGACCAACGTGTGTGATCTAACCAGAATGGTCCCTACCTGTGTGCTCGAGGGCCGACTGCCACCTACTCACGGGAGAAGGCTCGAGATCATCATTTCGGGGTCCCAGGACAAGCCAATACCTATGTTCTCGATCAACCAGTCGGCCAGAGTGAGGATTGTGCCTCTGGATGAGGTCCTCAAAGGAGCGCCTCCGGCGGATAGCCATGGGGTGGTTCGCATCAAGCACGAAAGGGCTAACGAGACGGAAGGGGAAGTGCTCATCCCGGACCCTTCTGAGTTCCCGATGGCCTTCTGGACGATCAACCGGGCAGGTCGGCGGAGCAACCCGATACCTGTGATAGCGGTCGACATGCACCGCAAGCCGGGCAGCTATCCACGCGTCATCTTCCACACAGAGATGGGGCGGAAGCGGAGAATGCCGAGGGGAAATGGAAAGGGGTCATGCCCAGCGCCTAGGTAGACCGGCATGGAGTAGAGGATGAGACGGCGATGCGCCGATGGCTGACGGGGAGTAGGGAATGGGAGAGTCCCACGGCGAGGCGGTAGCGCCCCGAGCCGGCCCCGGGCCTTGTCGGTGTGGCGGTAACGTCGCATTGGAGGCGTGGGCAGGGGTCCGTGTGGGCTGGGTATTGAGCCGCGAAAGCATCCTGAGTTCGGGCGCCGACGGCGTAGCCTGGCAGGGAAGGCCACACGAGGGACGTCGATAGCGCGAGCCGCGACATGGGGCCCGCAAGCCATCGGCGGAACGATCAGGGAAGGCCTGCGGGCAGATCGACACTTGTACAAAGGGTGCAACTTCGGTACCAACACAGATGCAGGAACGAGGGGCGATCACGCGGAAGGGACGGGACATGTGGGCTGGTCGCTGCCGACGGGGCATGGCTGCTGCCGTGGTTTCCGCGCTTGCGGCGGGACCGTCGCGCGCTGGGGGTCCTCCGGCATCGAGGCCCGCCACAACGCCGGCGGCTGAGGTCCTCCGGATCGTGTTCTTCCACTCGCTGACGTGCAACGAGTGCCGGAAGGTCAAGCAGATGCTCGACCGCATCCTCAAGCCGTGGCCCGGCCGGGTGCGTGTGGAGTGGAAGTCGACCGGCGACATCCAGGT
>CBFDDG010000550.1:0-3323 GCA_965603505.1 uncultured Phycisphaerae bacterium
CTTATCGAATGAGGCAGTGATTATGCGCGAACCGTCAAGATTGAACCCAGCGGCGCTGACAAGTGCCTCATGTCCCCTAACAGTCCGTTGAAGAATAGGGGTTTCTATGCAGCGAGGCGTTTAGGGACAAAGGGTGACGTGACCGTGATTCGGGCGAGGGAGCGAACGATCACTGATGTGTATCGACGAATCAATCCGGCTACACCACGCGCCTGAGACCCCCTCGCCGCCCGAACACGCGCCGCGAGGTCCTGCAGCGCCCGCGGCGTGCCCGCTCCGAACAGCCGGCGCATCAGCAACCCGAGGTTGCCCGTCCCCGCGTGGATCAGCAGTCGCTTGAGGATGTTAAGATCGCCGCGCAGGTGCGTCCGGCGCATCCCGCCCGTTTCGTAACAATGCGCGAACGGTCGCTCCAGCAGTTCCCCACGCTTTCGTAACAATCGTTTGCCGCGCTCGCCTCTGATGCGTCGGCGATTGGCGTACACCGCCTGTTTCTCACGTTCGCGCCCGGTCCAGTTCCGTCGCCCCCGATCCGGCTCCGACGCATAACTGCGAAGGTCCATCTCATCCAGGTCGCACAGCACCGCGTTGCTGTGATAACCCTTGTCCACGACGATCTCCTCCGGCATCCGGCTCGTCTTGCCGCCCGTCGCCTCCGCGACTTCGCTCAGGTTCTCCATCACTTCGCAGAGCGTCTCGCCGATCGACTTCGTGTCGCCCCGATCGGCCGGCTGAACCGTCACCGCCACCGTCGCCCCGGTGTCCATGTCCACCGCGTGCTCCGCCTTGTACGCCAGATGCGTGCGGCCGTCCTTCATCTTCGTGATCTTCGCATCCGGATCGTGTGGGTTGAACCAATCATCGTTTGATGCTTTCTTTTTCCGCTTACGATCCAGCTTCGCCAGGTCCTCGCGGGTCGGCGTCTGGATGCCCGATTCCTTCGCGAGCTTCTCCAGGAACTCCTCATAGCCCTCACCGGTGTCGCGACGCACGATCGAGCGCAGCGCCGCGTTCGCCTCCAGCGTCGTCGCATCGATGCCGATCGTCTTGCCCTTGAGCAGCCCACGTTCGGCGAGCCGCTGCAGTATCCACGTAAACACCTCCTCGTGCGTCTGAACGTCCAGGCGGCTGCGGATCACCGACAGCGTCGAGTGGTCAGGCGTAGTTTGCGTGAGGTCGTAGCCGAGGAACTCACGCAGCGACAGCGAGTCGGCGCAACGCCACGCGATGCCGCGTTCCGAGTCGAGCCCTTCCAGATAGCCGATCATGAGCATCCGGAAGTACACGCCCGGCGGGATGCCCGGCCGCCCGCTTCGACCCGCGTAAAACCGCGAACAACATTGCTCGACCCACCGATCAAAGCCCGCCTCGGCCAGGATCGCGTTCAGCCTCGCATAGAACGGGCTGCCGGGGCTCCTGGCGATCCGCTCCGTCGGCACCCACAACGGGTCCGTTCGCTCCGCATTCCGTTTGCCCAACGCCATCGCACGTCCTCCATGACCCGAATCGCCGATCAACATCCGTCAACCGCTTATACCGGCCACCCCGTTTGCACGTTGCGCTATTTTTATGACTTTTTCAACGGGCTGCTAGGCCCTGGACAAGCGTGATTTCTTCACACGCGGGGTGGCGGCGCATGGAAAATGCCTGCCTTGCAGTGTAAACGGGGTGATGATTACCCAAACCCCGTTCAACGCAAGGAGGCATTTCAAATGAACACACAAAGTAGAGCACGAAAGCTTGCCAAACGCAAGCGGCGAATCGGGTACCGGCTCCGGACGCGACCCTGGAAGGCCCGGGAGAAGCCGATGCTCCGGGCCGGGAACATCCTCTACGACGTGGCGGATCGAAGCCGGGCGCTGGCCGTCGGCGGCATCGGAGCCGTGCACTGCCTGGCTCGGCGGACGGGTTTGATCGAGGCGATTGACCGGAGGCTTCAGCTCCTGAAGATCCACCTGCCCTACCACGAGTCGGACCACGTTCTGAACATCGCGTACAACATTCTCTGCGGCGGCGCCTGCATCGAGGATCTGGAGCTGTTGCGGAACGACGAGGTGTATCTGGACGCTTTGGACGCCCAGCGGATCCCCGATCCGACCACGGCGGGCGACTTCTGCCGTCGGTTCGAGGCATCGGATGTCGTCGGGTTGATGGACGCGATGAACGAGACGCGGCTGCAAGTGTGGGAGCAGCAGCAGCCGGAGTTCTTCGAGCAGGCGATCATCGACGTCGACGGGGTGATCGTCTCCACCACGGGTGAGTGCAAAGAAGGGATGGACATTTCCTTCAAGGGCGAGTGGGGTTATCACCCGCTCCTCGTGTCGCTGGCGAACACGCGTGAGCCGCTGTTCCTGGTGAACCGGCCCGGGAACCGGCCGTCGCACGACGAGGCGGCCGGGTGGATCGACCGGTCCATTGACCTGGTCCGTCGCGGTGGATTCGAGTCGGTGCTGCTGCGCGGGGACACGGACTTCAGCCAGACCGCCGAACTGGATCGGTGGGATGAGGGCGGGGTGCGGTTCATCTTCGGGATCGACGCGATGCCGAACCTGCGCCAGATCGCGGAAACCCTGCCGAAAAGCCGGTGGAAGCGACTTCACCGGCCGGCGAAGTACGAGATCCAAACGACGCCTCGTGCGCGGCCGGTGAACGTGAAGGAACGGATCGTGGTCGCACGCGAGTTCGAGAACATTCGTCTCTGCTCGGAAGATGTCGCCGAGTTCGACTACTCGCCGACCAAGTGCAGGAAGACGTACCGGGTGGTGGTCGTTCGTAAGAACCTGTCGGTGGAGAAGGGCGAGTTCGTGCTGTTCGACGACATCCGTTACTTCTTCTACATCACGAACATCCTATCGACGCCGGCTGATGAGATTGTGTTCCTGGCCAACGAACGCTGCGAACAGGAAAACCTGATCGAGCAGCTCAGGAACGGCGTGAAGGCGCTAAAGATGCCCGTGAACACCCTGGTGAGCAACTGGGCGTACATGGTCATGGCGTCGCTGGCGTGGACGCTCAAGGCGTGGTTCGCGTTGCTTCTGCCGGAGACCGGCCGGTGGGCGGAGAAATACCGGCAGCAGAAGCAGGATGTGCTGCGGATGGAATTCAAGCGGTTCCTGAACTCGATCATCCGCGTGCCTTGCCAGATCGTGAGAACGGGGCGGCGGATCGTGTACCGCATCCTCGCGTGGAATCCATGGGTGGAGGTGTTGCTTCGGGGCGCTGACGCCGCACGCCTGCCGCTGCGGTGTTGAATCCCGCGACCCGACGTCGGGGTACGGAGGCCCCGATTCCCTGGTCCCGAGAGGGGAAGAGAAAGCGAGCAG
>CBFDDG010000551.1:0-3322 GCA_965603505.1 uncultured Phycisphaerae bacterium
ACGTGGGTCTCGATGCCGCACAGCAGGACCTGCTTTCTGCCGAGCTTGCCAAGCTCCGCGTTGAACGTCTCCTCGCCGCAGCAACTGAAGCTCGCCTTGTCGATCGGCTCACGGCCGGTCAGCAGCTCAGCGATTTCCGGCACGGTCGGCCCCAGCGCCTCAGGCGCCTGCTGGCACCACAGGATGGGAATATCGAGGACCTTCACCGCCTGGATGAGGATTGTGATGTTCTTGAAGAGGGCTTCCTTGTCGACCATGAGCTGAGCGAGCTTGCCCTGCACGTCGACGACAATGAGGCCGCAGTTGGGGATTTCGAGCATTCCCTTGCCTTCCTGTCGGAGTAGGGTAAAGCGCATCCGTGCGCCACACCCGGGTCACTCTACATCCAGGAGGACGATTGTCAAGCTCGCATTGGGTTGTCCTTGCGAAGGAGCGAGAGTTGTTTTCGTCGGATCATCCGGCTTGGTCATTCTCGGCTTCGGAATGCCGGCGAACGCCAACATGCTGCCGGTATCCTCACCGATCATCGCCAGAAGCTCGCCGCCGGGGGTCTGCCGGGCGAGGTCGTTCATGACCGCGAACGCCTGGGCCGCCTCGACGGAGGCCTCCGTGCTGCTGCGGGCGATGATACTGACGGTCTGATCGGCCGTGACGGCCTCTACAGCCACCGGCGTCGCAGAATCCCCGGGCCGGTCCACATACAGGGTCGCCCCCCCTGCACTCTGCCAGGCGCTGCTCAGGGAGGCCACTACGTGATTGATGTTATCGCGGGTGCCGACGATGTGATAGCGGCGTCGGTCGCCGGCCAAGCCGGACTCGGCTGAATCCAACAGCGCATTGTTCTCGACGGCCCGTCTGATAAACGCATCCATGGAGGCAAATGAGGCCGTTCGCAGTTCCAACCGTCCCGAGAAACCTGCGCCCGCCACCACGGTCGGCGGCACAGCCGACGCCCCGGGCTCGCCGGGTCGCACTCGCGGGATCTCGATAGCGAACGGCGGGCTTTCCGGCCCCCCAACAGGGGCCACAATCTGATAGACCACCACGCCCAGGACCCCCAGTAATGCGAACATCGCGGCGGCGGCCACGAACTTACGGAACACTAAATGCAGCGCCCCGGCCGAGCGCCTCGGTGCAGCCGGCTGCTCCTGCAGGAGCGTCCGCCGTTCCAGCGACAGCTTGATCTGCTCCATCATATCGCCGGGCGCTTCCACCTGAGGCAGAGCCGAAAACAACGTCCGGCAGCTCTGGAGCTGTCGGAGCCGCCGGCCCACCTGTGGGTCCCGAGCCGCCATGCGCTGGACCTCCGTCCGCTGGCGGGGAGAGAGCTCTCCATCCATGAAGCTGCAGAGCAGCTCATCAAGATTCGGATTCGCCTTCATGTCAGCATGGCCTCCAGAACATCTCTCAAATGGCTCCTGGCGCGGCTCAAACGGCTCCGAACCGTCCCGAGCTCAATGTTCAGGACGTCGGCGATTTCAGCGTACGTCATGCCCTCGATATCGCGGAGCACGACGACGGTCCGCTGCGGCTCCTCAAGCTGCAGCAGCGACTGGCGGGCCAGTTCACAGAGCTCCCGGCTCTGCGCCAGGACGGCCGGATCGGCCGCCCGGTCATCAGTCAAAAACTCCTTCAGCAGTTGCCGCGTCTGGCCGTCAGGCGACGGCTCGTCGGCATCCAGGGAACGGGGAGCGGTCCTGGCGCTTCGCTGGCAGTGGTTCAACGTGAGGTTGACCCCGATGCGAAAGAGCCAGGTATAAAAACTACTCCTTCCCTTAAACTTATCGATGCTCTCAATTACTTTGACAAACGTCTCCTGCGTAAGTTCCGCGGCATCGTCGGGGTTTCCGCACATTTTCAGGATGACGTTGTGGATGCGGTTCTGGTACTTGAGAATCAGCCGCTCCATGGCCGTCGTATCGCCGGCCTGAGACTGCTGGATCAGCACGGAATCGTCGATATGTATGCTTGCCGCCCTCAAATACACCGTTTCCCTCTCAATGGGGTCAACCGCATGACGCACTCTCTTTCCAGGGGCAACTCCCTGCGGCTGCCCCAAATCCATCGGGCAGGCGCAGAGACCTACCTAATCCCCCGCCTCACACCCCGAATCATGAACGCCGGGCGCGCCCATCATGGCAGATTCGACCGCTCCGGTCAACCCAATTCAAACCCCCATGGGGGTCAGCCCTCAAAATAGCAATTAGCGGGAGGCGTTCCGTAATTCGGCGGCGATCCCGGCGATCTGTTTGCGTAGGCGTCGATGGCTCTCCAGCCGCTCTGTGAGTTTGCGCAATTGCGCGCTGACGGCCGCCCCGCTGTGCAGCCTGAGGATATCCGCAACCTGCCGCTGCGTCAGGCCGCCGTAGTCGCAGAGCATTCTCGAGGCCACGGCCCGATCCAGTGAATCCCTGCGCCGGCGTAGCAATGCCTCGCGTTCCACGCCGAGCCCCTTGCACACGCTCAGCAGAATCCGCTCGGCCGACAGCCGTTTGCCTATCCGCCGAAACGCGATGTCCTCCGTCCGGCCCTTGCCGTCGAGCAGCGTTTCATACAACACCCGGACTCTCGCACGGAAATTCGCCGAGCCGATGCACAGCCGGGAGGCCCTCGCATCCTCAAGGAACGCCGCATCGATATCCGAGACCCCGGCTTCCACGAAACGCCGGTATGCCTCGGCCGAACCCGAGCCGCGCGGGTCGACCGTCGCCAGGATCGGTTTGTAGTCGATGAACGCAAGGCGGCGATCCTTGCCGATATAGCTGCGATAGCTGTTCCAGGGATATCGCCGCAGGAACGCCACCCGCTCGCGAGGCGAACGGCTTCGCCATGGCCTCGCGAACACCGGATTCAAGTGGACATAGCGACTGAGCCTGAGGAGGTATGCGTCCTCTTCGACCAGCGAGGCCCCGTAGCGGCCCTGCGTCAAATGGCCGTGGCGGTTATGTCGATGGTTGAAATAAACCGTGTAGGCCGTCTGTAGCCGGTGCATGAATCGGCCAAGATTCGCCCGGGGCGTCTCCACGACCAGGTGGATGTGGTTCGGCATCAGGCAAAACAGGTACAGCCGAACGTCGAACCGTTCGACGCTCTCGCTCAGCACACGGAGAAAGCGGATACGGTCGCCGTCGTCAAGGAAGATCGCTCGTCGTTCGTTGCCCCGGGCCGTCACGTGGTACACGGCCCCTTCATACTCGATCCGTTGCGGCCTGGCCATCGACGCATTCTACCACGACCGCGGTCCTCAGACAAGCCTTAATTTCTATTTTAAGGGCTGACCCCCTGCTTCTACGGGGTGTGGCAACTCTCACAGCGTCCGAGG
>CBFDDG010000552.1:0-3310 GCA_965603505.1 uncultured Phycisphaerae bacterium
CTACGAGGAGCCACAAAACGTAGTCGCACACCGCCGGGGCCTCCGGCGTCGCTGGCCTCAACGGGGAGGATCGGGTACGATGGCGGCAATGTCGGCGATGCGGGAGGTTTCCTGCATGGTCGTAACGAATCCCTGTTTGCGAAAGGGGTCTGATGGTTGCTTGCCGATACGGTTATGCCGGTCCGGCTGTCTGTGTGGCTGTTCTTCTGGCTCTCTCATGGGGTAATTCGCGCACGTGTTGGGGCATGGTCGCCTGCCCGCGAGTGACGAGCGAGCACACCGCCGACACGACGGATTTGCAGCGATTCCGGCAGTTTTCGCAATGGAAGGACAAACACGGCAACGACCTGGCCTTGGCGATCTGGAAGTACTTGTGCGGCTATGAAACCGGCCTGTACCATTTCTTCGAGATCCTTGAGACCAACGATTCCTTCGACGAGTACGCGACGGTGCGCGACCCGCTGAAGATCCTCAATGTCTACAACATGGGCTATTGTGCGATCTTCGGACCCGTGCTGGATGGCATCTATCAGGGCGTCGGATTCGAGGGCGGCCGCTCTTTCGGCCTGGAGCGATGGAACCACTCCGCCACCGAGATCTGGTACGACAGTGCTTGGCACTACTTCGATGTGGATGTTCGGGGCGTATTGCTCGACGAGACGGGAACGGTCGTCAGCCTGCGCGAGGCGCAGCAGAACCGAAGCCTCTGGATCGATCCGCCCAAGTCCATCGATCCGTTCTTTCCGAACGACGGTGACAAGAGCAGGCTCTTCGAGATCTATCACGACAGCCCCGTGCACTATTACTATCGTGGATTCCAGGGCAGTCACACGATGGATTTTCGCCTGCGGCAGGGAGAATCCTTCGCCCGCTGGTGGGCGCCGCAGGGCGGGCGCTGGCATCATCTGCCCCGCTACAGCCGGACGAAATGGGTGAGGGACCTTCTTATGGAAGAGCCGGTGGGGATGAAGCCCAACCATCGTGAATTCACGCGATGGAACCATGGCAACGGCTTGTTCCACTATGCTCCCAACCTGTCGGCCGCATCCACCGACTTTCGCGATGGCGTCTGTGCCGCACACAATCTCGCTGCCGGGCAAGCAGGTCTGCACCTCGTCGAAGCGGGCGATGCGGAGGCGATCTTTGAGGTCTTCACGCCGTACATCATCGTGGCAAAGATCAACGATATCGATGACCCCAACGATGATGCCGAAGCCTCGGTAGTCACCGTGGACGCAGGCTTGCCCGTCGATTTGGCTGTGTCCCGAGACCACGGCCGGACCTGGCAGCACGTCGATACAGTCGAAGGCGGTAAGAAAGAGGCGGTCGATCTGACGCACCGCGTCAGAGGGACTTACGGGTACCTGCTGAAGCTATCGACCTCGGGCGCAGATGAAGAGACTGCGATCAGATCGCTGTCGATTGACACGTGGGTGCAGGTGGCGCCGATAAGCCTTCCTCGCTTGAAGCGCGGTGAGAATCATCTGAGGTACGAAGCAGGTGATCGATACGGCCTGAAAACGGTCCCCATGCTGGCTGCGCCGGACAGCTCGAATCCCAAGGATTTGGCGAAGTATCTCGCGGCCATGCCGCAAGACTACGATCCGGGGCGCAACACATGTCGCATACGCGGCGACGCGGTCCTTCGCCTGATGGCCCCTGTGGGAATGAGGATCGCATGGTTCAGCGTCGGCGCGACGTTCCGCACCCATCAGGGCGAGCAGGCCGCGAGAACGGATAATCGGATTGCCTATGCGGTCGTCGAGCCCCATGACTTCAGGGAAATCTACCGGTCGTCCGTGCCGACGTGGACGAATCACTGGCGATGCAATTGGGATATGGACGTCATGCTGGATCGACCGGCGGAGGCGGTGTATGTGCGATTCCACGGCGATCCGGGATTGAATACCATCAGGGCTTGTCTACATCTGCTGCCTTCAGAGCCTCCTCAAACGAAGGTTCGAGTCACCCACTCATTCCGAATTGACGGCCGTGTGCACGATGAAACGCTCGATCTGACCGAGCCGACCGACTACACGGTCCACTGTGATGGCGACCCGGAGAACATCGCCGTGACTATTGCGGTTCCTTCGGAGGCAGACTGACCGATCCGGCCTCAGAACTCGGGGATGCGGATGATCTGGCCGCCGTCTAAGGCGGATTCGTGGGCCAGGATGCCTACGCTGGTCCAGTTGGCGGATTGGGCGTCGTTGGGGAAGGGGTTCCGGTCCTCGACGAGGCTCATGATGAATTCGTTCGCCAAGTGCGGGTGTGAGCCGCCGTGGCCGCCGCCCTGGGCGAAAGACAAATGCTGATGCTCCTCGATGTCGTAAACCCCCTTGGTTGTGAACATCCGGATCGGCTCGGGCAGCAGATGCGCGTAGTCAGGTACCTCGATGCGCTGCGGGATCTCGGGCTCGGGCCTCTTCGCCGTGTGGAGGACCGGCTTCTCGCCCTCGACCAGCGGCCATTCAAACGCCTTCTTGGACCCGTATACGTCGAAGCTCTCGCGGTACTGGCGCGCCGTGTCGAAGAGCGACCGGTAGATCCGGGCGCAAAGGTCGGAGTCTTTGAACTTGACGTGTGTCGTCTCGACGGCAAAGGGCGAGTTGTACTTGGGAACCAGCTCCTCGCGAATCCGGCCCGAGCCGAAACAGGAGACGTATTCCGCTGTCGCCCGCGTCAGTGCCAGACACGGGCCCACGCAGTGTGTCGCGTAGTGCATCGGTGGCAGACCCGGCCAGTAGTCGGGCCAGCCGTCCATGTCCTGCTGATGGCTGGCCTGCACGAACTGGATTGTGCCGAGCTCGCCCTTCTCATACATCTCCCGGAGGAACAGAAACTCCCGACTGTACACCACGGTCTCCATCATCATGTATTTCTTTCGGGTCTCGCGTGCGAGCGCGACGATCTCGGCGCACTGCTTCACCGTCGTCGCCATGGGCACGGTGCAGGCGACGTGTTTGCCCGCTTTCAGGGCCTTGATGGCTTGCGGGGCATGGTCGGGGATCGGCGTATTGATATGAACGGCGTCAACCTTGTCGTCTTTCAGCAGCTCGTCGAAGTCGGTGTATCGAACGTCCACGCCGAACGAATCGCCGATGGCGTCCAGCTTGCGCTGGGTCCGCTGGCAGATGGCGTACATGTTGGCGTGAGGATGCCTCTGGTAAATCGGAATGAACTCGGCCCCGAATCCCAGTCCCACGATCGCGACGTTGACTTTGCCGTCCATAGCCATTCCTTTCCGCTGAGGTTGGGTCGATCGAATGAGCCCGTTTCAGGCTCCCGGCGGGTCGATGGTATGCCCGGA
>CBFDDG010000553.1:0-3292 GCA_965603505.1 uncultured Phycisphaerae bacterium
ATCTATTTGGATGCTGCAATGCAACCAAGAATCTGGTTTGTCCAGCACACGGGTGCGCGGATGGGGCCGAAGTTCCAGATTCCAAGCTCTAAATCCGAGAGGGCGAAATCCTAAGCTCTAAACCCTAAATCCTAAATAAATCCCAAGCGGCGAAATCCTAAGCTCCAAACCCTGAATCCTAAACAAGTCCCAATGACCGAAATGCGAAGGCTCAAAACGGCGGGCCTTCGGTCCGTTGGGGATTTCGGCCATTCGAGATTCCGGTTTGTTTAGAGTTTAGAGCTTAGGGTTTAGGATTTGCCGGGCGTGCGCAGCCGGTATTCGGCGAAGAGTTGAGCGGGGGGGCAAGGCTCGCAGCCGAGATAGCCATGCAGTTTCTCGGGTCGGACCTCGTACATCTCAAGGAGAGACTTCGCGTCGCCGGCGGCATCCAGCTCAAGCTCGGTGATGAATCCTTGCAAGCATTCGCACGACCAGCAGGCTTCCTTCTCGGCCGCCTGCTCCAATTGCTGCAGCCACGTTCTGGCCTCGCCCGTCGTCAATCGGTTTGTTGCATCCGCGCTCATCTGCCGCTCCCGTTCGCAAGACACGAACTATCTCGAAGTTGGGCCGGTCCTGCACCGCCGCAAGCGGCACAGCACATCCCTGCCGCCTACCCTACGTGCCATCATGCCGCTCGGTTCATGCCCTTTGGAGCCCCGTCTCCAACGACCTTGTGGAGAACGCTTTGTCTGCTTTGGATTAGGACTTGCAAACGTGCTGTGTCTCTCCGAAGATGCGTGTGGAACATGACGTTGGCAGGGTTCCAAACCCCGGTAGTCCTCTATCGGCAGGTTCCTGGACCCCGTTACCGGCCGCAGCGCAATGATCGGCGATAGTCATGAGCGACCTTACTCGCATCTTGAATGCCATTGAACAAGGGGATGCCCGGGCTGTGGACAAGCTGCTTCCGGCCGTCTATGAGGAACTCCGCCGATTAGCCGCCAGCAAGCTGTCCCGGGAAAAGCCCGGCCAGACCCTCCAGGCAACGGCGCTCGTTCATGAAGCTTACCTTCGACTTCTCGGCACCGAAGGGCAGAGCTGGAGCAGCAAGACACGTTTCTTCACGGCCGCCGCCGAAGCCATGCGGCGTATCCTCATCGAGAACGCACGGCGCAAGCGCCGACTGAAGCGCGGGGGGCGGCGGCAACGAATGGACCTCGAAGAAGCAACTCTCGCCATCGAAGGGCCCTCGGAAGACGTCCTGGCTCTGAACGATGCCCTGGAGCGGCTTGCGGCGGAGGAACCCGTCGTTGCCGACCTCGTGAAGCTTCGCTATTTCGCCGGTCTGACGATCGAGCAGGCCGCCGAGGTCATGGGCATCTCGGGTCGTACGGCCAATCGATATTGGGCCTACGCCCGCGCGTGGCTGTACGATCAGATCGCGGAACCGCAGGAGAAATCATCCGAGTAGACCCCAACAGGCGGCCGCGATGGAGGTATTCGCCAACCCGTGTGTCTAAAAACCTCCGAAAGCAACTACAGGCTTGTTTCCGGGCGTAATCTTTTCTCGAAAAAGGCGGCAATTCTTGTGTCGCTTTCTCTGCGCCGATGGCGCAATACCGTACGGGGGGGAATCAGTGAAGGAGTTGAACGATGTCGGAAGAACCGATAGACCGCAAGACGATCTTTGCCGAGGCCATCGAAATCAAAGACCGCGCCGCGAGAGCCGCCTATTTGGACCGTGCCTGCCGGGGAGACAGCAAGCTCCGGGCCAGTGTGGAGGCCCTGCTGAGGGCCCATGAGCGGGCGGAAGGCTTCCTCGAATCACCGGCGGCGGGTGTGACTCTGGAAGGCCCGGCTCGGATCGACGGCCCCGGCACAGAGATCGGCCGGTACGAGCTCCTGGAGTTGATCGGCGAGGGCGGTATGGGGCTGGTCTACTTAGCCGAGCAGAAAGAGCCGGTCCGCCGGAAAGTGGCCCTCAAGATCATCAAGCCCGGCATGGACTCTAAGGAAGTGATTGCCCGATTTGAAGCGGAGAGACAGGCACTGGCCCTATTAGACCATCCCAACATCGCTCATGTGTTTGATGCAGGCACGACAGAGACAGGCAGACCCTACTTCGTCATGGAGTATGTCAAGGGCATGTCCATCACTCGATACTGTGATGAGCACAGGCTCGATGTTGAACAGCGACTCAGGCTGTTTCGAGAAGTCTGCGAAGGGGTGCATCACGCGCATCAGAAGGGAATCATCCACCGCGATATCAAACCCTCCAATATCCTCATATCCATGCATGGCGACCGGGCCCTTCCCAAGATCATTGATTTCGGCATAGCCAAAGCTATAACGCAGCCGCTGACAGACAAGACATCGTTCACTGAACAGGGCCAATTGCTGGGCACACCTGAATACATGAGCCCCGAACAGGCCGAGATGGCATACGAGCAAGTTGATACCCGCTCGGACATTTATTCGTTAGGCGTTCTGCTTTATGAGTTACTCGCAGGTGTACCGCCGTTTGATGCCAAGAGGCTTCGCGAGGGTGGGATTGACCACATTCAACAGGTAATCTGCGAAGAGCAGCCTGTAACGCCAAGCGCACGGCTGACGAGCTTAGGCGATAAGGCCAAAGCAGTTGCCGAGAGCCGTAGAACACAGATCATCACATTAACCAGACGTCTTCATAGAGAATTGGAGTGGATACCCATGAAAGCGATGCGAAAAGATCGAACGAGAAGATACCGGTCGGCCTCCGAGCTGGCAGATGATATTCAGAACTACCTTACCGGCACCCCTTTAATTGCCGGGCCTGAGTCCACCGTGTACCGGGCCAGAAAGTTTGTGCGTAAACACGCCGGCTCAGTAGCAACCGCGGCGCTGGTGGCGGTACTAATAGTATTAGGTTTAGTCGTCAGTACGGCGTTGTCCTTCAGGGCTGAGAACGCCCGTAAGAAAGAGGCCACCGCTCGGAAGCAAGTTGAACAGGCCCTGGTGCGTGCTGAGAACGCGGAAAAAGCCGCAAAGGAGCAGGCTGACAAATACCGGAACCTTTCTTATGTCCATAGTGTTGCGCTGGCTGACGCGAAATACCGCGAGCGAAATATTCGCAGCGCCAGAAAATTGTTAAAGTCTTGTCCTGAAGATCTGCGAAACTGGGAATGGTATCGGCTCAATCATATTATGGACGAGTCACTCATAACCATTGCTCCATCTCAGATCGGTCTCTTTTCGATAGCTTTAAGCCCCAATGGTAAGCGGATTGCTTCGGTCACCGATGGTAAGGACATCACCATCTGGGACGCTGAAT
>CBFDDG010000554.1:0-3271 GCA_965603505.1 uncultured Phycisphaerae bacterium
ATCGTGGCTGGTCACGCACAGACCGATCAGCGGATTGCCGGTCATCGTGACCGAGACGGCCGTGCCGTCGGCTTTCGTGAGGTCCTGCCAGGCACTGCCATCGGCCGAGTACTGGGCCGTGAAGACGTCGCCCTTGCGGGTCAGCTTGACGTGCTGCGGCGCGACCACGCCGGCCAGACTGACCGACTCCGGAGTCACGCCGGCGAAGGCACGCCACTGGAACGAAACGCCATTGGCTGGCGTCACAACCATGTACGCACACCGCGCGTCATCGCTGAGCGATTCCCGGATCATCACGCCGGCCTTCGCCCAGTCGTTCGTGTTCGCCAGGCTGTCCACCCGGGCGACAATCGAGCCGTCCCCGCTGAGACGCTGATAGGCAAGGCGGAAGTCGTCCGCCGCGTCCCAGATGTCGTGGCCCGACCCGCTCATCGTGATACTGCCGTCGGCGTTCTCGACGAACGCCACCGGATAGCCGTGGTACCAGAGGCTCAGCTCGTCGGCGCCGTTGACCGTCCAGTCCTGCACCGGATCGAACGTCCGCTCGGCCTCGCTGTAGAAGGGCGAGTTGACGTTGTTGTAGTCCATGGGCATCGATTGCCTGCCGCTATGAACGATGCTCGTCTCGGCGAACGGCGCCTCCCAGTAGCCGACAATCGAGCCGGTGTTGTTGGTCAGGCCGTCGAGCCAGGTCTGCCAGATGGTCTCGCCGGCATCAATATCGTCCGTGTAGCTCTCGAAGTCGTCCACGACCATGTATTCGGTCGTGGCGAGGCTCCAGACGTCCCCTTCTACAGCGGGACCGCCGGCATCGCTAACCTCATCGATCTTCCAATAATAGTTCAGCCCAAACTCGAGCCCGGTTGGCTCGAAGCGAGCCGTCGTGACGTTCTCAACCGGCGTCGTTCCATCGACCACGGCGTCGCGGTCATCACTGAAATACACGTCGTGCGAGGTGGCCTCCCGGCCCGACCTCCAGGTCAGGACCACATCCAGAGGCACTCCTCTGGCACCCGAAGCGGGATTGGGCTGGCTGGCCTTGACCGGAATATAGTAGAACCGCACTTCGCTGAGGCCGACCTGCGGCACAATGCTCATCCAGTTGCTCGTGATTGTCAGTCGAACGAACTTCGCCCGCACGCCCGCCAAGTCCACGGTTGTATTCGGCGTGTACCCAAGCTCGCCGGGGGCCTGGGCGAACTCCACATCGCCCAGCGAACTCCACTCGATCCCGTCCAGCGAGTACTCGACCGTCACGTCCCTGGCGCCGAAACCGAGGAAGGTCTCGACCGTCTGATTCGAGTTCCACACCCACAGCTCGGACAGCTTGTAGACATCGTCGAACTCATACTGAATCCAGGCCGGCAGCACCGCAAACGGACCGCTGAGCCACATGGCCGAATCCTGCGTCGAGTGCTCGTCGCCGGTCATGCCCGAACCGTCCACGGTCTTGTCGGGCGTCATGCCCTTGGCCGTGGTGGCGGAACTCGCTGTGGCCGTCACGTTCTGGATCGGATACGTATACGGCTCGACCGTGAAGCTCCACACGGGCCCTGCGAAGACGCTGGAGTCGGGCGGCGCATTGACTTCGTCCACCCGCCAGTAGTACGTCTCGCTGAAATCCAGACGACCCGGATCAAAGGCGTTCTCGGTCAGGCCCGGCCCGGCCAACACACCCCTCGGATCGGCGGCCGTGGCAGCGCCCACATCGCCAGCGGCCGTCCCGAAATAGACATCGTGCGTCCGGGCATACATGCCCGCCGTCCAGCCAAGCACGAGGTCTCTGGGCACATCGGTTTGGCCGTTGGCCGGTTGCGGGTCGGCGGCCTCGGCGCTGCCACCCACGATTTCGGCAAGACCGCTGTTCATGATCGTTTGAACATCTCCGGGCGAAAGGACGGCATTGAAATAGCCCACCTCGTCAAGGCTTCCATCGAAGAAGCCACCGATAGAACCATCGTCGGCGCGAGCGCCAATCACGAATGGCCTGCTGGCATCGAGCAAGATGCCGGCTCCCGATGTGGTTACGCCGAGCTGGCCGTCATGATAAAGCTCCATCGTATCTCCGTCGTAGGTGGCGACGACGTGATGCCATTCACCGGTCGTGGTCCCGGTGCTGATACCTAGCCAACTGGTATCATTGAACGTCTCAAAAAGGATCGTCTCCTGGGCGTCGAACATCATCACACCCCAATTGACCGAGCCAGGCGTGCCGCTGGCCACGTGCTGACCGCGCGAAATCATGTGGTTCCACGACTGCGTGTTGGGGATATAGCACCAAAATGACACGGAGAAGAGGTCGACGTTGAATGCTTCAGCATTGCCGCAGTTGACGTAACTCGACGTTCCGCTGAAATCCAAGGCATTGCCGAAAGCTCCGGAAATCCAGGCCGGTGAGGCCATGAGCGTTCCGTCATTGCCATTCCCGGAGGCGTCCTTGGTCGTGTCACCTGTTCCCTCATCGAGGAGCCATATCCCGAGAATGGTCTCCGGGTCAATTTGGGCGTGCGTGGGTCCTGCGAACATCAGACCCGCGATCACAAGACCGATGCAAATTATGGTTGAGCATCTCATCATTGTCACCTCCATAAGTGAGTTGAAAGGAATTCTGCCTCTGGCGCGATATTCGTGCGAACCTTGTTTCGGCTGCGAGCCACAAGCCCAGCCCTCCATTTGACCATCTCAATCGAGGCTTCTCCCACACATCAGAACCGGCCGCCAACCAGATGGCACACGCCCCCCAAAAGAACTACCCGCCGGTCCCGCTGCCTGGTATCAATCTTGCACGAAAGCCCGAACCGCTCACAAGCAAATTCTCGGACATTCCACTGCCCCGCACCACCGTTACTATCGTCAGATCCAGCGGCCTCCTGAAGGCGTAGCGGCAAGGACCGGCAAGCGACCCATCCAACACAGGGAATCACCGTGCCCCGGCGACCCCTTTCCCATTTTCACTTCTTACCTTCCGTGCTACGGTCTTCTCGGACGTCTACCCAACGCCCCATAATATCAGTCGGCCGCCCCGCTGTCAAGGGCAAATCGTCCCAGACCCGCCTACGCCGCCGGAGAGATGCAAACGGGGCCCACACCGATTTGGCGCAGGCCCCGAAATCATCCAGAACCGCCGTCTTGCCCTTCAAGGTCGCGCGACCGCCCCCAATCGGCTCGGGCGACAGAGCGGCCAGAAAGGCGTTTCGCAGCAGTCCTTCTTCCTTATTCTTCACCGGGCGCGACGTACTCACCTTCGTAGAACCTCACGCCGTCAATCCAG
>CBFDDG010000555.1:0-3268 GCA_965603505.1 uncultured Phycisphaerae bacterium
TGATGCATTCCATACATATCACATCCCGGCAACCTTGTCACTGGTGAAGAACGGCGGAAGATTTGATAGGATGGGCGCGATGGAGACAGGCCAGTTCATACGCCGGAACGTGCGCGGGCGACGGATGCGGTTGCGTATCATCGCGTTCCACCTTGCCGCCGTGCTCGTGGTCCTTTCGCCTCTGCTCGTGGTGGAGGCTGTGACGCGATTGTGCGTCCCGGCCCCACCGGTCGATCCGGAGGACCCCTACGTCTCGTTCACGGGCCTGCATCCGCTTTTCACTCTCAATGCCGCGGGTACGCACTTCGAGACGGCTGAAGAACGGTTGGCCGCCTTTCGCCGCCAGTCGTTCGCCGCGGTCAAGGGCGCGCGGGCGTTTCGCATCTTCTGTCTCGGCGGCTCGACCGTGCAGGGCCGACCGTATTCCGTGGAGACTTCTCTTACGACCTGGCTGCAGCTCAATCTGCGTGCGGCGCAGCCCGAGATGGACTGGGAAGTCATCAACTGTGGCGGTATTTCCTATGCCGGCTATCGCCTCGTGCCAATCCTGGAAGAACTGCTTCGGTACCAGCCGGACCTGTTCATCATCTGCACGGGGCACAACGAATTTCTCGAAGACGTGAGCTACGGCCGACTCAAGCGGGCGCCACGTGTGCTGATTCGGTTGCATCGTCTATTACTCAACCTGCGCAGCTACAGTCTGGCCGATCACTGGCTTTCCGACCGACGTGTTCGGCACTCTCGAAGGACCGTCTTATCCGCGGACGTGCGGACGAAGCTGGACATGGAGAAGGGGCTGCAATCGTACCGTCGCGACACCGTGAGGCGAGGCGGCACCATCGAGCACTTCCGGCGCAATCTGGAAACCATGGTCCGCATGTGTCGCGAGGCGAGGGTGCCGATCATTCTCGTGAATCCGGTCTCCAACCTGAAGGATTGCCCGCCGTTCAAATCGGAGTTTCAGGCCGACCTGCCGCAGGAGCAGAGGCAGCGGGTGACGGATCTGATCGAGCAGGCCAGGGCGCTGGGCTGGACGGATATCTACGGCAAGATCGGGCCTTTGGAGCAGGCGGCTGCGATTGATGACCGCCATGCGGCTCTGCTGTATCAGATCGGGGTGTGCTATGAGCGTCTGGGCCGCTTCAGCGAGGCGAAGCAATGGTTCCTGAAGGCAAAGGAGGAGGATGTCTGTCCCCTGCGGATGCTGGAGCCGATGCACGACGCCGTCCTGGATATCGCGGTAGGTAAGCGTGTACCGCTGGTGGATGCCCGGTCGCTCATGGAGGAACGCACGCCGGGAGGGATCCCGGGCGAGGAGTGGCTGCTGGACCACGTGCACCCAAGCATCGAAGGCCATCAGCTCATTGCCGATGAGTTGTACGGGATCATGGAGAGGATGAAGATCGCGCCCAGGCCCGACAACTGGCGGGCGATCCGCGACGAGCTGCGACGGCGGCATCTCGGCTCGCTGAACGAAGCCTACTACGCCCACGGGGCTGAACAGCTCAAACGTCTGAACGAATGGGCCCGTGGCCGTATCCCCAGCGAATGACCGTGCGTGGCTCGGCAGTGGTGCCTGGCAAGGAAAAAGCCACGGCATCCTGTAACCGCCGGACGGGCTTAGCCACCATATTCATGAAAGACCTCTTCGGAAGTCGTTTCCGGAGTACTCCATAGTGGCGCCAATACAGAGGTGCAGAATGAGAATGCCCAAGATCAATTCCGTTCAGATTCTTCTGCTACTGATCGCGGCGACTCTGTTTCTCGGGCATCGGGCCGGACCTGCGGTTGCGCAGTGGTCCAGCCCCATCGTCGACACGGGACAGATCCCGTGCTACGACGACGTGGGACAGATCCCCTGTCCGCGGCCGGGAGAGCCATTCTACGGCCAGGATGCCCAGTATCAGGGGCAGCAAATGACGTTCCGGGACAACGGTGACGGCACGGTTACAGACTTGAACACGGGTCTGATGTGGCAAAAGAGCCCCACGTTTGAGCATTACACCTGGGCCGAGGGCTTCGCGTATGCCGAAAACCTGCTGCTGGCCGGCTATGATGACTGGCGCGTGCCGACGATCAAGGAACTCTACTCCATCGTTGCCTTCGTCGGGAACCAGCACGATCTGAGGCCCTATCTGGACACGGAGTACTTCGATTTTCAGTATCCGGACACGTCGCAGGGGTACCGCATCATGGACGCCCAATACTGGTCGAGCAACAAGTACGTGGGCAGGACCATGTTTGGGGACGTCTCCGCCTTTGGTTTCAATTTCGCCGATGGGCGCATCAAGTCCTATCCTACCGGTGAAGGTCGCGGGCCCACGAAGCGAACCTACGTTCGCTGTGTGCGGGGCGGCGACCGCTACGGTGTGAACGATTTCATCGATAACGGGGACGGAACGATCACCGACCGGGCCACCGGTCTGATGTGGATGAAGGGCGATGGCGGCGCGACGATGAACTGGGGGCAGGCGCTGGCGTATGCCGAGGGCCTTGAGTACGCCGGATACGACGATTGGCGGCTGCCGAACGCCAAGGAATTGCAGAGCATCGTGGACTATACCCGGGCGCCTGATGCGACCGATCCCCAAATGCGCAGTGCGGCCATCGATCCGATCTTTGACCTGACCGAGACCGAATCCTGGTGCTGGACCAGCACGACGCACGGCGACAACAACCGTCATGCGATCTACATCTGCTTCGGCCGGGCCCTCGCCTACGACCGGCGGACGCGCCGCTTCGATGTGAATGCGCACGGAGCCGGCGCCCAGCGCAGCGACCCCAAGAGCGGTGACCCGGCGCGCTGGCCGAGGGGATTGGGGCCGCAGGCCGATCAGATTCGCATCAACAACTATGTCCGCTGCGTTCGCGGCGGCGCGGTCCCGACGAAGCGAGAGATAGGGACCGCTTCAAAGGCCGGTGGACAGGCCGTTGGCACCGGATCGTGATGCAATCTCAACAAAAGTCGTAACCGGTGTTCGTGTTCAGCCACTATAGGGGAGAGAGCCGGTGGCTCTTCCAGAGTTCCCATGTTTGACGGCAAAGGATTCGGAAAGGAGCAGGAAATGTCGAAGAAGGTGATGGTTGGCTTGGCCGGTATGACGTTGTTGCTTGCCGTCGGGCTGCTTGTGGCCCAGCCGCGTCCCGGCGGAGGACGCCGCCCGATGGGCGGTCCGCTGGGACAGTGGTTGGACGACCTGGAAAAAGCCCACGAACAGAAGAACATGGACAAGATCGGCGAGCTGATCGAGCAGATGAAGCAGCGTCG
>CBFDDG010000556.1:0-3265 GCA_965603505.1 uncultured Phycisphaerae bacterium
CGCGTCGAAGCCCGCAGGGCGGATGTTGCACGCCCGTCGTGCAACATCCGGGCTAGGGTCGTGGTTGCCCGATGCCGGCGTCGGGTGCCCGTGCAGGTACAGGATGAGCGAAACCGACAACACCGACCTCCTCGCTTGGCAGGAGCATGGCGCCGTGCGCTTCCTGCGCGAGGTAGGCGTTAGAGCTGGACAGGTCGTCCTGGATTTCGGCTGCGGCCAAGGCGCCTACACCAGGCCGGCCGCACGGATAGTGGGAGCGCGCGGCACAGTCTACGCGCTAGACAAGAATCCCTCGGCGCTCGACGCCTTGGCGCGAGCAGCCACCGAGGAGGGATTGACCAACATACGGCGCCTCGACACCGCCGGAGCAATGCCCTTGCCGCTGGACGATACATCTGTCGACGTAGTCCTGCTGTATGACGTGTTGCACCTGGTTGGATCACAGGGGCCCGGCGAGAAGGCCAACCACAGCACGGTCGCCGATCGAAGAGGGCTGCTGAAAGAAGTGCACAGGGTCCTGAAGCCGGCGGGCCTCGTGTCGGCGCACTGTCCACACTTGGCCACGCATACGGACGTGGAATCAGAGAGGGATATTGCAGAGGAATTCACGACGGAAGGATTCGCCGTTGAGAAGAGCTTTCGCGCTGAACTGAGGCACAATAATGGTATTGCCCAGGGGCATGTCCTGAATTTCGTCAGAGACAGCGATCGCGGGCGCGGAGCATGTTGAGGACCCACGGCAACGAACTCAGGTGGATTCCGCGTCAGATCATACGTGCCTTGAGGGGCGGCCGGCGACAAACGAAGGAAGTGGCAGTATGAGAATCGCAGTTTCCAGCGGCAAGGGCGGCACGGGAAAGACCACCGTGGCCACGAACCTGGCCGTCACGGCGTCCAGGGCCGGGCGAACCGTCGGCTATCTCGACTGCGACGTCGAGGAGCCCAACGGGGCGCTGTTCCTCAAGCCGCAGATCGCCGAAACGCGGCCGGTGAACGTGAGCATCCCCAAGCTGGACCTCGACAAGTGCAACGCCTGTGGCGAGTGCGGCAAGATCTGCCAGTACAGCGCCGTCATAGCCATGGGCAAGACCGTGATGATCTTCCCGGAGCTCTGCCACGGCTGCGCCGGCTGCTGGCTGGTATGCCCGACGGGCGCCATCACGGAATCGCATCGCCAGACAGGCCAGTTGGAGTTGGGCATGGCCGGGGACGTGCATTGCGTTGGGGGGCTGCTCAACATCGGCGAGGCCATGAGTCCGCCCGTGATCGCCGCGGTCAGGGACGCCGCCCCGGACGTGGACTTCCTGATCATGGACTCCCCGCCCGGGACGTCCTGCCCCGTCATCGAGAGCGTCCGCGATACCGACTTGGTCTTGCTGGTCACCGAGCCGACGCCGTTCGGCCTGAACGACCTGAAGCTGGCCGTGGAGATGGTTCGCGCACTCAAGCTGCCGCTGGCCGTCGTGATCAACCGCGCCGATATCGGCGACGGCCAGGCCAGGCGGTATTGCGAGCTTCAAGGGATCGACGTGCTGGCCGAGATTCCCGACGACCGCCAGGTGGCCGAGGCGTACTCCCGTGGTGAGATGGCCTGTGATGCGATCCCCAAGTACCGGGACCTGTATGGCGACCTGCTGACCGAGTTGGAGAAGAAAATCACTGCCCATGCCAGATAGGGATTGGCAAGCTGAGATTGCCCGCATGCAGGAGCGCGACCGGAAATCCCGAGCCATCCTCGGCGTGCCGGAAACCGCCGGCCAGACGGAGATTTGCCGGGCGTTTCGCCGCGCCAGCCTTGCTCATCATCCCGATGCGAACGGCGGCGATGGCGATCCGTCGCGCCGGCTCCACTTGGTCTGCTGCGCTTACAAGTTCTTGACCGAGGGCGAAGCGTCCGCCGCCTTGGACGATCTGGAGTGTTCGGCGTCGCCGCACACGGACGGCAAGTACCGCCTGGACAACCCTTGGGGCTACTGGTGCTGGTGGCGAGAGAAGTTCTTCAGTCAGAACAGTAAGGAGAGAAGCCATGCCGATCTTCGAATACCGTTGCAGGAAATGCGAGCACGTCACCGCGTTCCTGGAAAAACCGGATAACCGGAAGGCCCACGCCTGCGAAAAGTGCAGCTCGAAGGCAACGGACAAGGTCTTTTCGACGTTTGCGGCCAAGTCTGGAACGTCATCGTCCTCAAGTTCAAGCTGCCCCACCGGAACCTGCCCGCTCTCATGACATGACAAAGCAATTGCCAGATAACTTCTATGAACAGATCAAGCCGCGCCTCCACAAGCGCATCGGACGGGAAGTGCGCCTGGCTAGGCGGGTGCTGGACCTGGGCTGCGGCTCCTGTGATCTGGTCAGGCACCTGGCGGGTGCATACCGACAGGAGGTCACCGGCGTGGATATCTTCCCGGGCAGCTTTCCATCGCGACGTCACACGCCGGACGGGGCTCACTTCCACTGCCTGAAACGAAACGCGGCGCATCTGAGCTTTGCGGCTGACGGATCTGCCGACGCGGTTGTCACCATGTGGGCCTTGCATGAAATGAAGAAACCGGAGGCGATCCTGCGGGAAACACGCCGCGTGCTGCGCCCAGGCGGCGAGATCTTCATCATCGATTTCCCCAAGAACTCCTTGGCCCAGAGGCTCTGGAACGAAGATTACTATCGGCCGGACGAGGTCAAGGCTCTGCTTCAGGAAGGGGGATTCGAGAAGGTGAAAGTCCGCCTCATCGAATGCGAGCAGGTCATGTGGGCACGCGGCTATCGGCCACGGTTGGCCCGAGACGACAGGCGTGACCTTCGCAGGCAGAGGCGCTCGGGTCTGGAGGCACAGCGATGAAGGCCGCCATATACGAGACGGTAAGGAAGATGGCGGAGGCCGCTGCCGCGCTGGCGGCCGGCGAACTGTCCCGGCGTATTGCCGAGAACGGTCGGGCCACGTTCATGGCAGCAACGGGAGCATCGCAGTTCGCGTTTCTGGATGCCCTGGTACGACAATCACGAGTAGATTGGGCGCCGACGGAGATGTTCCACCTGGAGGAGTACATCGGATTGCCGGAGTCCCACCCCGCGAGTTTTCGCCGCTACTTGCGGGAACGCTTGCTCGACGTGGTTCACCCCGGGCGCGTGCATTTCATTAACGGAAGTGCTGCTGACCCGTGGCAGGAGTGTGCTCGTCTGGAGCAGCTCGTGCCCGAAGACGGTGTAGACGTGGCCTTCGTGGGGATCGGCGAAAACGGGCATCTGGCATTCAACGATCCGCCGGCA
>CBFDDG010000557.1:0-3244 GCA_965603505.1 uncultured Phycisphaerae bacterium
CCAGAAGACGAGTCCGCGTGTGGAGGGCTCGGGATAGATGTAATCGAGTAGCGGGGAAGGGATGGTTTTGCGCTGCGCCGGATTGATAGTCCTACGGAAGCCAGAGTTCAACTTCGACGAGCTCGGCCGTGGTGTATGGCCTGCTGAGGTGTTCGCAATCGGCAAGCTCCTTTACAGTGGCGTGTGTCGAATGGAGTGGTTCGACCTGGACGAGTACTACATTCGCGAGGAGCTGTCAGCGGATCTCAAGCGCCTGCATCACAAGGTTCATGACTACGGTTCGCCATTGCCGAATACACTCCGCGATGTGGACGAGGTGCGACGAGTACTCGAGTTCTGCAACGCAAAAAAAACCGGACAAAACGAAGTTGCGGCGGTCCGCGGAAAAGATCTGGACGAAGGGCTGGGGACGTTCGAGGCTGAAGTCCAGTCCGCGGAGTTCCTGGGCTGGGACGTAATGGGAATCGGCGAGTGCTCGCTGATCTATGAGTACGTGTTCATGGAAGACTACCTGCAACGGGCTTGGGCGCCTCGCCTGAATCCTGCCGGCTTGCTGCCCGACGAGCAATCGTGCTATGAGCTTGTCCGCTGCTGCGAGGAGGCGAACCAGAAGGGCCTACTCCATGAGCCGCTTCTCCCCGACAAGACGGCGACGGCGATACGCCTGTGGCGCGTGGTCCTTTGAATCTGTAGGTGACGACGTATCCGTACGGGCTGGTGTTTAGCTGTGGTGGCTCTCTTTGGCTGCACCCTTGGGAGTGACGACGCTCACCGAGCGACGACAAGACCCGGTTCTACAAGCAGGAGAGCGACGGCACGCTGACTACCCTGCCCACCGCGGCCAGCGGGCTGGAGGGGTGCATCGTACGCCGGGGCTCGGCATCACACCTCGGATGCAGGTGCTCGGCGAGCCGGTGCTGGAGGTCTGTTGAGCCTGCTTCCACAGGCACATGCCGGCGGTCAGAGACGTCCGCGAATCTCCCGAATCCGCTGCGGGGACTGCCATCGACTCCACCATGGGGCTACATTCCCATTCTGGACACCGTAGGGGCCGCCGACCTGACGGCCGCAATGCTGCTCGGTAAAAAGGTAGACCCTTGGAGGAAACTCAATGTCCGCGGATCTGCAAAGGCCGCCCCGGCGTGTCGCGCGATCTTCCGCGGAGGAAGGCCATGTCACTCTGGCAGCGGCTGCGAGCATTCCGGCGGATAGAGCCGGAGGGGGCTCGCAACGGTTACATCGCCAGTGGAGGGAACAATGTCGACCATGAGAGCTTTTGTGCTGGAAGGACCGCGGGATTTGCGGGCCATAGAAACCCGGATCCCCGAGCCGGAACCGGACGAGGTTCGCGTCAAGGTCGCCTACGTCGGGATTTGCGGCTCCGACGTCGAAGCGTACCTTGGGCATCGCAAGCCTGAGTTTCTTGGCCATCCGTTGATGCTCGGCCACGAGTCGGCGGGCATCATCGACAAGGTCGGCGAGCGGGTCGGCGGGATCAAAGTCGGCGACCGCGTCATGTTCGCGACGTGGGGCAGCTTCACCGAATATGTCGTCTGCAAGCCAGACCGCGTTGTCAAGCTGCTGCCGGAGATCCCGCTGATCGAGGGCAGCCTGATCGAAGTGCTACCGGGCGTGATCCAGGCCGCCGCCATGACCGGCATCCGATATTCCCATGACGTGGTCGTCGTTGGTCAGGGCCTGAGCGGATTGCTGATCACGCGGCTCGTGGCGCTCAACGGTTGTCGGCGACTGATCGCGGTCGATCTCTTCGATGAGAAGCTGGGACTGGCCCGCGAGTTCGGCGCGTCGCATACCGTGAATGCCAGGTCTGAGAACGTGGTCGCGCGAGTCAAGGAAATCTCGGAGGGCGGCGTGGACTTCTCAATCATGGCGACACTCTCCGGAAACGACGTCCGGCCGGCAGTGGAGTGGTCTCGAATGCACTCGAAAATCGTCTTGTACGGCAGTACCGGTCCGTGCGACGGCATCGACTTCTTCCGCGTCCACTGCAAGGCCCTGTCGATCATCAAGGAAACGACCGAGATGCGCGGTCAGCTCGAACGCCGGCGTCTGTGGCGCGAGGGTATGCAGCTTGTCGCGGACGGCCTGCTGCCGATCGCGCGCCTGCGCACACACCTCTTTCCGCTCGCGAAATTGCCCGAAGCCATGGAGCTCCGCGCGACGCCACGGCCCGACGTAATACACGTCCTAATCGAAAGCGACTGGGTGCGCGAAAAACGCGTAGCTGGAGAGATCTTGTAGAAATCACGGAAGAGGCGCCGCAGGACTACAGAAAGGGATGGGGATATCGAGGAGCTGAGCCCGGCTCGGCCGGAGCCTCGCCCTCCGGCAAGGCAGCGCCGCTGAATCCCGCACGTTCATACAGAGAAAACCATCTCGCCGTACACGTGTTTGGCTCAGCGCGAGCAGCGTCTGGCAGGGAGGCAGGACTTCAATCCCGGCCCTGTCCGCTGCTCGTCGAAGCCCGGATAAACCAAGAAGGGTGCGTCAGCGACGCACCCTTCCACGCAGTGCAGCGCCCGGCGATGTTTACCCGCCGGCACTACCCAACCTGCGCGCTCCTTATAACGTGCGGCACGACGCCATTAAGCGACGCGCGAGCCGCGACGTAATGCGACGCGTATTGCTACCCTGGCGGCTGGCCACAATAGCAATTCTGCTCGTCGCCCACCTCCTCGACGGTGGCGCCGCTCAGAGCGGCCGTCTCGGACTCGAAGAATTCAACGCCCAGGATTCTGTAATCAGCACCCATCCAAGGGCATTCTATGTCGCGCCATGCCAGCCCAACGGCGAGCATCTGCCCGGCCTCGAGGTCTTCCGGGAACCCCAGCCCGTCCGGCGAGTTAATCGGCACATCCACGACGAGGAACGTATCGTCGGCGTTGTCCCGTGGGTCCAGCGCCAGCCACATAGGGTCACCGTAAGTCTCGATCGGCTGGCCGTCGCGCAGGCGCACGGCTGCCAGGTCGAAGTACTCACACTGGGTCGGACGGTTGGGATCACTATCCGCGTGGAAATACAGCAGCAAGCGCATGGTCACGGGGTTCTGGGTAGCCCCGTCGTACCGGTTCGGAATCACGGTCTTGAACCCGACCGCCTGGGGGTAACCCCAGTCATCATCCCAAACCCAAAAGGCGGGGCTGCTCTCGACGGAAGCCCAAGACGGCGGGCCTTCTTCGGGCGCAAGGTAAAACTCATCGACGAACACGCTGAAGAACTCGGG
>CBFDDG010000558.1:0-3226 GCA_965603505.1 uncultured Phycisphaerae bacterium
AACGTGTGGCGATGTGCTGTCCGCTCTTGCTCCACGGAAGATTCTGCACGTGCCCGATATACCCGTCGAAGTGATGATTGGGGCCCCTGGGTAATCTGTTCGATTCGAACAGACAACTTGGAGGAAGCCGAAGGACCCTGAAAAGAAAACACAATCAACAGGAATAGTATGACACTCGCTCTGTTGGGCATGCGGGCTTCTTCTCTCGTTTGACTCGCGATGTCATGGACCGGCACCGATGAGACGACGGTTTTGACCTTTCATGGTGTTGAAGATATCTTCCTTCATAGCCTGCTCGTCGATCTGTCGGATGACGCGTACGGCGGTCGCTCCGTCGGTTCTGGTCCACCGGTAGCCTTGTTCGCGACCGGCAACCACGACAGGCTCCGTTTCTTTGATCCAGCCCAGGTTCAGACGCAGACTGATGATAGCTGACAAGCACGACGGGTCGAACAGGGGCTTGTTATGGGCAGGGGTAATCTGCTTGAGGTACTGACCCAAGGCGTGGCCGGCATAGTAGTGGGCTTCCGTGCGCTTGTCAATCCGCACGCGGGCTCCGACCGGCGCCGGCATGATCCACGTCGCAACACCACTCTGGGCAACCACATACATCGACCAGGGATCGTTGTTGCCATTGAACTCATTGATGATCTCATGATTGGAACCGCCCAGCCACATGACGCGCATTCTGTCCTTCAACTCGAGCCCTTCGGCGCGGGCCTGCAGGATCGCACTGGCCACATTGGTTCCGGGCCCGACGGGCACGATCCAGACGGGATTCTCCGGTGCTGCGCCGCGAGCGGCGGCGAGAATCGCTTCGCTGGCATCTGACATGATGGGAACGGTATCGGGCCACTTCCTGCTGGTTGGAACAGCCAGTCGCTCGTTGGCGCCGCGAAAGATGAAAGGCTCGCGATGCCCGGGCAGGCCGCTCTGGCCGGCCAAGTCGATGATGTGAAGGATCTCCTGGTAGTTGATGGGTTCCTGTCCCCCGCCGTGGTGGACGCTGTCCACACCGAGAATGTCCAGCTCGCTGAACAATGCGTAACCCAAATAGTACTGGTCATCCTGCTCGTTCTTCTGGTCCGTATCCAAGACGACCTGGGGCACACGCAACGTGTCTTCGGAGTGAGCCCGAACAATCAGCAAACAATCGTCGGAGTACTTGTCATCGGCCACCGTCAACTTGACCTGATAGATGCCGGGCTTGGCAAAAGCGTAACGGACACGCTTGCCTCGTGAGATCTGACCGTTCCCGAAATCCCATGTGTACTTTTCGATTGCACCTATGGAACCATGGCCTGAGAACTCGACGGGCTCGCCGGCCATCACAGGATTGCTCATGGATGCTATGCGGGCCTCGATGGGAGGGCCCACTGCGACAACGTAACCGAGCCGGCCGGAGTGGGTACCGTTTGAGAAATGGAGTTTCACACCATAGGTCCCTGGCTTATCGAATGCGTGGTTTACTATGCGTCCATGTGCTCCTCCGCCATCCCCAAAATCCCATCGCCACGAACTGATGTCCCCCAATAGTCCAACGCCTTCAAACTGAACGGGCCGGCCTGCGTGGATGGACCAATGAGGCCGCTTGAGTTCTGCGTCGATGGGCGGGCAGTACGCCACGACCCACGAAATACCTTCCTCGCCCCGAAAGTGGATGCTCTTGATCGGCGTGTTCGCGTCCTTGCTGAATACACTGACGCGCAGGGCATCGAACACGGCCGGTTCCGTCCCCGGACCTCCCCAGACATAACGGCCGCGGTCATACCACCCGCCGACACCGCGCGCGAGCGTCGTCCACCCTTGCTCGTTGTGCAGCTCAATTTTCCAAGCCGTCGCTGGCTGCGGCTGATTGTCGTACACACCGCTGAGGACAATGAGGTTGGCCGCCACCGGCTTCGACCACTGCGCCATCCAGAAAGCCGGAGCATCCTCCGGAACCACGCCCAGGTCCTGCTGGAATCCCACGCCATACTCGTGCCAACCGGAAGCCTTGGCAAAATCCTTCTTCTGAATATCGTAGATCACGTGATCGGCGGCACCACGTTGACCCTTGTGGTAGGATTCGAGGTTGCCGGATACCTTGGCATCCAGCAGAAGATTACGAGCAGACGCCGGAATCCTGGGTTCCGACTGAGCGGCAGTTGACACCGTCAGACCAAGAAGCACGCCAAGGATCGCAAACGTTCTCATGCGGCAACTCCTTTCCAAGCCCTTGCGAGCTCGAATCCTGACCTTCATGAATCGCTGGGGAAGGCAAAGCTCAATCAGGTTATAGTCTATCCTCTCGAACATCGATCGTGTATCTTCGATCCCCCTTTTCAATGTTTACAGTACCACTGCCCATTGTAGGTATTCTGATCGCCGATGCAACGCGGATAAAGCACGGAGTCGCGACGGCCTGCGAAAATCACACCATGCCAGCGGTTCTGCTGACTGATATTGGTCCAGTAGGTAGTCGGGCGGTTCTCGAGCATGACCGTGCCCACAATGAAATCCGGCGTGCAGTAGGAATAGCGAACCATGCCCCCATACTCCGGATCCACAACATTGATCGGCGTCTCCGGGGTCGATAAGGACTGGGAGAGTTCGTAGCTCAGATGTCTGCCTTGTGAGAAGGGGGGAGTCTGTCAATTCCTCAAAGGCAGACCGCTGCCTCCCTTCTCCCAGCCGGATAAGCATGGTCAGAGCACGGGCACGCTGCCACCCCGGTCCCACACGCCATCTGTTTCGGGGAGCGTTTGCGGCGAATTCCGCCGTTGCAGAGTGGTCCGATGGCCGCTTGACAGGCACACCCTCCGAGTCCGGGAAGCTCAAGGTCCGCCGCTCGAAGTCCGGAATATGCTTAAAGGCTATACTCCGGCAGCAACAATTCGATCTTCTTCCAACCGTGTTCAGGTTATTAGTCAAGAGCGAGATACTGTATCTCAAGCTGTGACAGGGCATAACTGTAGATGCGAACATCATCGATCCGGCCTTTGAAAGCCTCGAAAACAGATACATCAACATCCGTACCGGCCGCCCCGATGAAAAGAGGCCGTCCGGTTGTGTCGCAACTTTCGGCGACGTCGGACATGATCAGCTCGCCGTCAATATAGAAATACCCTTCGCCCGCAGGGCCGTCCTGGACGAAGGCTAAATGGTGCCATTGTCCGCCTGCGGCCCTCTGAGAATCATCCCACACCGCACCGGCATTCACGTGCCAGTTGTTGCCGGGACTTAC
>CBFDDG010000559.1:0-3220 GCA_965603505.1 uncultured Phycisphaerae bacterium
GGTCGACCACTGAAGCTCGTGGACAATGCTACATCGGTCCATTGGGCATAGGGGTCACTTGACTCGGCTCCGGAGCGGTTGTCCCAGTCGTCGCCTCTGCCCGTGGCCACAGCGTTGTCCTGGTTCATGTCGGGCAGGACGTCTCCCGAATCAAGCAGGCCTGTGCTGTTCCTTTCCGCCGGGTTGCCGTCGACACCCAGCAGCCCCGAGCCGGCGCCAAAGCCGAAGCCGTCCGCGTCGCCAATGTAGCTGGTGACAGCGTTTGCCTCCACCGCCACGAGCAACAGCAAGCTCACGAGGATGATGTAAATCCGTTTCATCTAAGAGTCCTTTCTCCTCTCGATCCGCTGCGGTCACAAGATGTGTCCCCGCTCGCCACTGGTTGGCCGGCACCTCCTTTCCGAGGTCGAGCGGGAGGGCACGCAGGCCTTCCGAACGCACTGCATACCCCTGCGGCGGCGCGATCCATCCATGCGCCAAGTCCACTCACAATGACAGTCACAAATCGGGGCCATCCTATCCGACCCCAGTGACACGTCAATTGTGGAAACTACGTATTTTTGCAGTAGTCGCCCCGATTTTCCGGTGAGAAACGGATGGCGCTCCAGGATGCAGATAAGGAGAGCGGCAGGAATCTGCGCAAGAAAGGAACTCTCAACGCATAGTAGGAGAGACAAGATAAGGCAGACACGGTCGAATGCGGATTCACCTGATCTTCCCGGCGCAGCCAACGAAGTTAGGAGGTTACGACATGGACAACGAGGCAAGGACTCAATGCGGCCAGCGATTGGAATTTGACGGAGTACCGAATCAGGCGAGTTCTGGTCCGCCATGGGCGGCTTGGCCCAGACGAATCGCCCATCTCGACGTGTCCCAATACGGGCGCGTCGCTCTGATCTTGATGCTTCTCGTTAACAGTGGCTGTCGCACAGAAGGCGTGTCGGGCTCCGGCCAGCGAATTTGGATCCCGTGCAACAGAATCACTGAAGACGAATTGAAGGCCAGAGGTCTTAGATACGAGAAGTATCAGTTAACGAAAGAGAGACTCAAACGAGCGGGCATCGAGTGTCCGGATAAAACGATGGAATGGTATGTCGTCGAGAAGAGCGATCTTGAGAAGCTCGGCGACACAGTGTTGTGTATTGCTTTGGCCCCCGTTCTCATCCCAGTCTACTGTGTTGTCATGGGCGGTGCCTTAGTCTTGGCCGCCCAGGCTCCATAGAATGGGCATAAGGGAGATGGATGCTTCCTGCCTATCCACGGAGGATAGGGAAGACGCACGAGCATTGATCGAGGAGCTGACGCTTCGGGCATCAGGTCATCGGATGCCAGTTACAGGTCACGCGACGCTGCTTGCGGTGGCTCAGTCGCTGGTGTCGAGGACGCTCATGAAGGCTTCCTGGGGGATTTGGACGTTGCCCACGCTCTTCATGCGTTTCTTGCCTTCCTTCTGGCGTTTGAGGACTTTCATCTTGCGGGTGACGTCGCCGCCATAGAGTTTGGCCGTGACGTCCTTGCGGTAGGCCTTGATCGTCTCGCGGGCGATGATCTTGCCGCCGATGGCGACCTGAAGCGGGACCTCGAACTGGTGGCGCGGGATGGACCTCTTGAGCTTGATGATAAGCTTGCGCCCGCGAAGCTCGGCGCTGCTGCGGTGCACGATCAGCGAGAGGGCCTCGACCGGCACGCCGTTGACCAGGATGTCGATCTTGACCAGTTCGCCCGTCTCGAAGCCGGTGAATTCATAGTCCATCGTGGCGTACCCGTGGCTGATGCCCTTGATCAGGTCGTAGAAGTCGTAAACGATCTCGGCCAGCGGGGCCTTGTACTCGAGCATGACGCGCGTGGGGCTGAGATAGTCGGTCTTGAGAAGCTTGCAGCGGCGGGCGTCGGCCAGCTTCATGACCCCGCCGATCGTGTCGGAGGTCGTGATGATCTCCAGCTTGACGAAGGGCTCGCGGATCTCCTCGATGTGGCTGCGGTCGGGCAGCTCGCTGGGCGAGTCGATGCGCTTGACCGTGCCGTCGCGCAGGAGGACCTCGTAGCTGACGGTCGGGGCGGTCTGAACGACATCGATATCGTTCTCTCGTTCGAGCCGTTCCTGGATGATCTCCATGTGCAGCAGGCCGAGGAAGCCGCAGCGAAAGCCGAAGCCCAGGGCCGGTGAGTTCTGCGGGACGAACGAAAAGCTCGCGTCGTTCAGGGCGAGCCGGTCGAAGGCGGCCCGCAGACGCAGGTACTCGGTGTTGTTGCCCGGGTAGAAGTCGGAGAAGACCATCTGCATGGGCGGCTGGTAGCCCTTGAGCGCATCGGGAGCGGGCCGGGCATCGTCGGTGATCGTATCGCCGACCCACACGTCACCCAGATTGCGAATGCTCGCAATGAGGTAGCCGACCTCGCCACAGCCGAGCGCATCGCAGGGACGCATGTCCGGGCGGAACTTGCCGAGTTCCGTGATCTGGTACGTGCGGCCCTCGCCCATGAGGCGGATCTTCTGGCGGAGCTTGAGCGACCCGGAGAAGACGCGGACGTAGCAGATGACACCGCGATACTCGTCGTAGTGACTGTCGAAGATCAAGGCCCGCGTCGGCTCGTCGCGCCGGTCGGCCGGCGGCGGCAGCAACTCGCAGATCGCTTCGAGCAGCTCCTCCACGCCCAGGCCGCTCTTGGCGCTGATCCGGAAGCATTCGTTGCCGCGGATTCCAAGGACGTGCTCGATTTCCTCGGCGACCCGGTCCGGCTGGGCCGCCGACAGGTCCACTTTGTTGATCACGGCCAGAATCTCCGCCCCAGACTCCGTGGCCAAGTACGCGTTCGCCACCGTCTGCGCCTGGACGCCCTGACTGGCGTCCACCACGAGCAGGGCCCCCTCGCACGCCGTCAGGGCGCGGCTGACCTCGTAGTGAAAGTCCACGTGCCCCGGCGTGTCGATCAGGTTGAGCATGTACGCTTGCCCCTCGTGCTCGTACTCCATGGTCACGCCGGAGGCCTTGATGGTAATGCCGCGCTCCCGCTCGATATCCATGTCGTCGAGGATCTGGGCCTTGGCCTGGCGCGCGGTGACCGTGCCGGTCATCTCAAGCATACGGTCGGCCAGCGTACTCTTGCCGTGGTCGATATGGGCGATGATCGAAAAGTTCCGAATGTGTCGTATGTCCGTCAATTCAGTCAGTCCAGAGAGGAAAAATCGCAAAGGATCGTATCGGCAATCGGCAGGGCC
>CBFDDG010000560.1:0-3218 GCA_965603505.1 uncultured Phycisphaerae bacterium
ACCACCGCCCCGGGGAAATGACCGGCCTGGATCTCCTCTTCGACCACGCCATCGATCCCGGCCAGATGCGCGTAGCGCGCGTCCTCCAGCCGGCAGCTCAGTGAGAGGCCGAGGAGCAACGTGAGTGCGAGGGCTGTGAAGGGACTGCGTTTCATGGGGCCCTTTCGGTATGACTGCCTTGGATGCGCTCGATGGCCAGCGCCACGGGCGATGGGACTTCTTCGCCGCGGTTGGCCCGCTGAGTGATTTCTTCCATGGCCTCGTGCAATGTCTCGCAGGCATGCTCGTAGCTGCATCCGGTCTGGTGCGTGATCAGGCGGCAGCCGCGGTCGATGAGCTTCTTGTTGCTGGGCGAGACCCAGACCATGGCGTTGCCGAGCACCCGGCCCAGGCGGACCATGGTCGCGGTCGAGAGCGTGTTCAGGATGAGCTTGATCGCGAGGTGCTCCCACAGCCGCAGGGGCGATGGAGGAAGATCGCACGGGATGTGGATGTGCTCGTCCACGTCGAGCGGTTCGGCCGCCGGCCCGAACGTGATCGCCGCCCCCCGCTTCCATTGATGATTGATGGTTGATGATTGATAACCGGCCAAGTCAGACCCGCAGGGTGCGCTGTGTACTCCACTTCCACTGATGACCACCAACGCTGAGTCGGGCGCATCGGTGCGTGAGGGGTCGGGCTCATTGCCGATACGGAACCTGAGGATCTCGGCGTTGTCGAGCTTGGGTGGATTCGTCTGTAGCGATATCGGCGCGTTCAGTTGTTTGAAGACTTCCGGGCCCCACGTAAGGCCGCGAGGTTCGCGTTCCAGCATGTCGCGCCACGCCTGTTCCGTCGGGTGATGCGGATTCTTCACAAACGCCCAGGATGCCGGCGCGGTCGTATCGCCGGCCTTGCGGAAGGGCGGCACCATGAACGTGGGCGAACGCTCCGTCGTGTCGGTCAGAACGTCGAGCAGCAGAGAATCCGCGAGGTATGTCACCAGGCCGTGCTTGCCGTAGATCTGCTCCTCTAACTCGACGGCATGCGCGATGGAACGGACAACTTGCGGGCTCGATAGCTGGCCGAGCAAGCAGTCGAAAAGCCGGCGGTACTCCTGCGTGGATTGTGGGGTCAGAGGCAACTCGGGTGTCATGCTTACGCTTGCGTAAGCATGTTCTGCCACGTGGCGTTCGTTCTCTCGAAGGAATTGTGCGATCGCCATTTCGAGGGCGGCGCCGACGACGAGAAGCTCCACCGTGGTCGCCTGCATGCGGGTCGAGCCGGCAATGGCCATCGGGCCGGTCGCCAGGTCGAGCTTCCCGATGCGGGGCTCCTCGATAACCTCGCGCGATCGCTGCACGTGCCGGCACAAAAGGTCCGTCGGATTGTTGTAGACGAAGAACACATGCGCCCCAACATCGAGTCCCTGCCAGGCGGTGCCGATCACAAATGGTGTCTCGCCGCCCTCGGTGATCGCGACGACGACGTCGCCTTGCTGGACGCCCGCCTCTTTCAGTTGGTGCCGACCGAAATTGGGGAAGTCCTCGAACCCTTCCACTGCCTTGATGAGGGCGAAATCGCCGCCGGCCATGATGCTAACGCACTGTTCCTGCATCCGTTCGGCCGCGCTCCAGTGCGGCTCCATCGCGCGCCAGAACCTTCGCCAGGCGGCTTCCAGCAGGATGCTCAATCGGCCGGTGGACCCGCAGCCGGTGAAGAAGATCCGCCGGCCCGCGTGCATCGCCTCGTGCAACGCCTCGACGAGCCGCCCGAACGATTCCTGCGTAAAGATTCTCTCCAGAGCGGCCGGGATATCGTCATCCACCGATTGCAGCAGACGAACTCCCGCCTGGATATCCGTCTCCATGGTCTGCGAGAGCCGCCGGGTCTTCGGATGCGACGACTCTGTAAGCAACTCGCCCAAGCGAAAGGCCTTCTCCCGTTCCAGGAACTCTCTGGCTTTTTCTTTGGCCTGTGACATCATCAATTCCGTAGTTTTTCTTAGTTTTCGTTCGGTGCGGCTGACACAACGATCAGGCTATTGGCGACCCGACGTTCGCGGCCGTCGGACGGTGAATTCATGATGTGGCCGTCCAGCCAGAGCGTCGAGGAGCCGCCGCCGTCAAGGTTCATGGCATAGGCGCAGCCCAGCCGTTTCATGAGCGCGGCAAGCTCCGGATAGGTCATGCCTACCGAGAGAGGCTCCTGCCGGCCGTCCACGACCACCATGAAGAAATGCTCGTCGTTCCAGCCCAGGGCCGTGCGCGGATGTCTGGGCAGTGTCGGCCGCCACTCGGGCGGTTCACCCCCTTCCAGCAGGGTGGGCCCGCCGCCGAGAGCGGTGGTGACTCCCGTCAAATCCGGTGACGTCTTCAGGTCCAGTAATATCACGGATTCCTGTGCCATTGACGGCAGTTCCCGGACCAGTTCCGGCCCGATCGACAGGACCATTTTGTCCGGGGCGAGCCGGACATCGCCTTGCTTGCTGACTGTCGAGATTCTCGCGCGATAGGAGTACCCCGGCCGAAGCGGCAGCCAATCGCCTTCACCGGATTTCTCCAGGACCAGTTCGAGTCCGGGGCCGGTGCGTGTCGATGCGCCGATGGCGGGGGTGTACAACACGGCCGCGTCTTCGGCCCGCGCTTGATTGAGCGTGAACGTGACGTTCAGGCCGTCCGCACCCGTGGCTCGGAACTTGCCCGCCACCGGGCCGATATGAGGTTCGCCTTCTCCGTCGATCCAGAAGCTGGTCCCGGCGGGTGAGCTAATCAGTTCGCCCTGAACGACGTGCAGACCGATGGGATCGCCCTGGTACGGCCCGGGGCGAATATGAAAGAAGTCGCCATTGACCGCCGCCACGGGTGGGCCTTGCGTGTCGCCCAGGCGTTGGACCTGCTCGCGGACGGAGGCCAGCCCGTAGACGTGGCTCTCGGCCAGCGTGGAGACAAGCCGAAATCGCGCACGCGACCGCTCCACCTTCACCGCGTGGATCGACCAGGGACCGTCCCCGATTCGATGGTGGATATACTCGAGCCCGGGCCCCACGCGGGGCGCATCACGTGCGGGCAGAGATCCCGACCAGAAGAGCCCCACCAGGAAAAGGGAAATGCCGAAGGCTCGGGGAAAGTCCCCGGCCGATCTCTTCCGCCGGCGGATGGTCATACTCCTCATGCTCCCGACATCCAACATCCAATCGTCGCGGCCTGAATCGAGACAGTCCCATGTATTGATATCAT
>CBFDDG010000561.1:0-3218 GCA_965603505.1 uncultured Phycisphaerae bacterium
CAGTTCCAGGCGCGACTGGCGCCCGAGATCCCACGGCACATCACCAAATGGGGAGGAAAGAAGGACCCCGATGCCCTCGAGACCTGGATGAGCCCGATATTCAACTCCGTGGCGCGTTGGGAGCAGAATATCGAGCAGATGCGACGCTTCGCCCTTCAACGGCCCGCCGCTACCACACGCAATTTCCTCAACCACTTTGGATTGAGCGGGACCTCTGAGGTCGGCCTCTTTCTGGATGCCCCGGATTCCGCCGTGCTTGAGATCAATCGCAAGCGACTCCGCGACGGATTCCAGGGGACCTACTTCACGGGTATTCCCGTCGTGGTCCGCGCGACGCCCCGGTTGGGATACACCTTTTCGCATTGGGAGGCCCAAACCGCCGTGGTCCTACCGCAGAGTATCGTGCCCGCGGGGTCCGTTTGGAAATACTCGGACGTTGGAGCGGATCTCGGCACCGGATGGCGGAAGACAGGGTATGACGATACGGCCTGGCCCTCCGGCCCGGCCCAGCTCGGCTATGGCGATGGAGACGAAGCCACGGTCGTCAGCTTCGGTGACAACGCGCACTACAAGCATATCACCACCTACTTTCGCAAGTCCTTTGAGCTGGCCGAAGTCGCACCAATCCGCTCGTTGTCGATCTTTCTGCTGGTGGATGATGGAGCCGTGGCCTATCTGAACGGCCAGGAAGTCGCGCGCGTCAACATGCCGTCGGGAGCCATTGACTATACCACACTCGCGCCTCAGGGGATTGCCAATGAAGACAGCTTCACGGAGGTTGAAGTCTCTCCGGCCCATCTGCAGGTCGGCCTCAATACCCTGGCCGTAGAGGTCCATCAGACCACCAGCAACAGCTCCGACATCAGCTTCGACTGTTCCCTGGCCGGCGAAACCCCCCTGGTGGTTCAGACGGATCGGGTCGACACGCTGGAGATCGAGATCACACCCTTGGCCGACGTTCAACTCACCGCCTTTCTTGACGCGGATGCCACGACCATCGCAGATCCGGTCATCATCACGGAAATCAACTATAACTCCGCCCCCGAGGCTGACAGTGACGACTGGATCGAACTGTACAATCGTACGCAAGCGGCGATCGACCTGACGGGATGGCAGTTCACCGATGGAGCGGGGCACGCGTACGAGTTTCCTCCGGACACCGTGCTTTGGCCCGATAGCTATCTCGTATTGTGTCAAGACAGAATCCAGTTCAAAGACGTCCATCCCTATGTCAAGAACCTGCTGGGGAATTTCGAGTTCGGCCTCAGCGGTGAAGGGGAATCCCTTCGTGTCCTGGACGCCGAGAACAGGGTCATCGACGGGGTCGATTACGCATCGGTCGCTCCCTGGCCGGAAGCGGCCCGAGGAACCGGATACACCATTGAATTGATGGATGTCTCAAGCGACAATGATCGAGGCGAGAATTGGCAGGCGGTGACTTTGCTTGGGACGCCCGGCACGGGGCATGAGTAGCCCCAAATCCCCACGACAATGAAGCGTACCATCATGGGGTCTGTTCTGGTTCTGGCCTGTGCCTGCCTGACACTTGCCCCATCCAAGACAGAACCGAAGGCAGCCCAAACCACGCTCAGCAATCCGCTCGTCGGCGCCTGGAAAGTCGTCTCTTAGACGGCTGCACATGGTCTCTCACTGATTCAGACCGCCGGGCCCAGCTTGTGGCCGGGGGCGAGGGTGTACAGCCGCTTCTTTGGCTCGGTGTTGACGTGGGCGCCTACAATCCGACCGATGTAGATGATGTGGTCACCCGCTTGCACCCGCGATTCTTCCCTGCATTCGAAATTCGCCACGGCATCGCTGAGCAGGACCGAGTCAATGTGCGTGGCGGGCTCCGTTCGACAGTCGGACTCGGCCAGTTTGTCCGCATCCCGGCCGGACTTCGAGCCGAAGAACAGGGCGAGATCCGCCATCTCCACCGATGGATAGGCAATCGTGAAGCACTTCGAGTGCTCGATGGCCTGGACGGTGTAGTGCCCCGCCGCCACGGCGATCGCCATCATGGGCGGGTTGCCCGACGCGATCATCGTCCAGCCCAAAGTGACGGGATTGGCCTTGCCGTTCTTGTCCTTGGCGATGGCGATGACGAGTTGCTCGGGGTACTTGGTCTTAACGGCCTCGGCGTATTCCACCTGCTTTTGCATTGTTTTGCTCCCTGATTGCTCCTATATTGATGCACGACAATGCGACCGTCGCCTATTGTAAGGCATACGAGAGACAGTGCAACCGTCCCGACAAGGAGAGCACCATGAGCACAATCGGCTTCATCGGCAGCGGCAACATGGCCGAGGCCCTCATCCGAGGGATCGTCGCGGCCGAGGTCTATGCACCACAGGACGTCTTCATCAGCGACATCAGACAGGAGCGGCTCAAGGAACTGGCCGACAGGTACGGCGTCACGCCATGCGAGACGAACGCGCAAGTCGTCGAGCGCTCCGAGACGATGGTCCTGAGCGTCAAGCCGCAGGTGATGAGCGACGCCCTGCAAAGCATCCAGGGCGCCGCCACGGCCGGGAAACTCTTCATCTCCATTGCGGCGGGAATCAAAACGGCGAAAATCGCTGCGGCGCTGGGCGATATCCCCATCATCCGCGTGATGCCGAATACGCCGGCCCTGATCGGCGAGGGGGCCAGCGCCCTGTTCGCCAACGACATGGCCAAGCCGATGCTGGACAAGGCCCTGTCCATCTTCTCGGCGGTCGGCAAGGCGGTCGTGGTCGAGGAGGAAGGATTGATCGACGCCGTGACGGCCGTCAGCGGCAGCGGACCGGCCTATTTCTTCCTGCTCATGGAGGCCATGACCGAAGCCGCCGGAACGCTGGGACTGCCGCCGGACGTGGCCAAGGACCTGGTCCTGCAGACGGCCAAAGGGGCAGGGCTGCTCGCGACGGAAGCGGACAAGGGCGGGGAAAGCCCGGCGGTGCTCAGGCGAAAGGTTACCTCCCCCGGCGGCACCACCGAAGCGGCCCTGAAAGTGCTCGCCGCGAACGGCTTCCAGAAGCTGATCGACGACGCCCTGACCGCCGCCCGCGACCGGAGCCGGGAGCTCTCAGGGTAGGCTACTCGACGATGATGGCCTGAACGGGGCACTCGTCGACCGCCTGCTGAGCGGCGTCCTGGTACTCCTCCGGCACGTCGTCGACGATCACCGTGGCTAATTCATCGCCCATCTCGAAGACTTCGGGGCAGGTATCACAGCACAG
>CBFDDG010000562.1:0-3207 GCA_965603505.1 uncultured Phycisphaerae bacterium
GATCAAAAGCACATGGCGGCACTCGTCGGGGAAGTTCTCCGCCACCTCGACGAACTGGCGCCGGCCATGGGCATTGCAGTTGGCCAGGATCGTCTCGAGCCCCTTGGGTTCGTTGCGTGACAACGCGTCACACATCTGAATCGGCGCAGATAAGTCCGCAGCCCTGTGGCGGAGCACCTCCGCCAGATTCTCCCCAGCGTGCCGGCGCCCGGTGAAGAACAGCGCGATCGTGCGCCCCTCGCTGGTGGTGGACACGATGCCCGACGTGAATATGCCCGTGCGTTTGAGGGCGTCTTTCCCTCGCTCGGGTGCGTCCTCGCCCTCGTTCTCGGCCTCGTCCTCACCCTCGGCAAGGGCTTTGGTTTTAGCCGCCCGCTTCCCCATCAGTTCCAGGATCTTCATCGTGGTGTCATCGTTATGCAACACCTCCCCCTGGGCAGCCTGGCGGATCAGCTCCTCGTAGACCGGCTCGATCATCTTGGCCATGTCGCTCACAATGTCCCACTGGGTCGAGGCCGGCAGAGGAATGCCCAGGCTCCCCTGCAGGCCTTCCAGGCGGTTGAAGGGAAGCCCGCTTCCGTACTTCAACAGGGCGATCATGCTCACCGACGTCGCGTCGTACTTCTCCGAGCCCACGTCCTCGGGCGCCTGGGCGGTGAAGACCTCTTGGCAGAGATTGCAGCGGAGCTTCTGGAGCTGATAGACCCTCGCGTGGACGGGCGCCTGGCCCACGATCCGAACCAGCACGCCGGGCACCTTCATCTCATAGACTTTACCCTTCTTGCACCCCGGACAGGTGTCGCCCGGTTGGAGGGATTCGTGCGGCACCTGGATCGTCTCGGCGCCGGTGTACGCGTCGGCGCCGTTGCGGCCGTGCCCTTTACGTTTCGGGCGCGGTTCGGAAGGCTCGTCCTCTGTCTGCTGTGGCGGAGCGCGGGCATCGTCGTCAGGCGCCGGCGGCGATTCGGGTTCGCCTTGATCCTCCGCCTTCTTGATCACAGCTTCGGTCTTCTCGGTACTGGCGCCGAAGAGCATTTGCCGCAGGCGTTTGATCGTCATTTGCTTGTCCTCGACCAGATCCGTCAGGTACAGGTAGGACTCGAACACCGCTTTGATCTTGGCGCAGTCCTGTTCGTCCAATGGGCCCGTCTGGGCGCGTTGCAGAATGGATTCCAGTTCTTTCATGGCAATGGGCTCAATCTGTGGGGTCTTGTTCATTCCGCGCTGCACAGTAGTCTTCGAAAACGCTTCGAGAGTGGATAGCCCAGCACTTCCTTGATCGGGCGGTTGGGCTTCATGGTCTGGTCGTCTTTGCCTCGGCCCGTCGTGCGGCCCAGAACCACCCAGTTGGCGGCGCGGTAGCACGTGCCTCGGAATCGCTGGGGATCGATGAAGGTCTCCAGGAAATAGACCGGATGACCGTAGATCCGCGCCCAATCCTGCGGCAACACCCGGGCGATCCGGCCCAGAATGTGCGAGGCCAGATGAGGAACCTCGACCCAGGGCAGCATGAGGAACCGCGTGTTGTACGCGATGAAGCGGATATTCCTCCGGCGGGCCGGGGGCGACCAGCCGATGAATCGGTCTCTGGCACCCAGATGACGTGGCGCCGAGGACCACGCCAGGCACGCCACCGGAATACCTTTTGCCGAGACCAGGTACTTCAAATGCTCGCCGACCGGCTGGGTGTAGCCCAGGTAGTGGTGGGTCTCCACCAGACTGTCGAACAACGCTTCATCACCGGTGCGCCGCACCTGAGCGATGTCCAACGGGAGGATGTCGGACAGCCGCCCCTCGATGGGATTGCAGCGGAGCGTCGTGCGCGAAGGTGTCCGACGCTGCGGCCCCAGGGGATTGGACCGCCTTGCCGGCGGCAGCTCGATGTGGCCCGCCCGATGCAACGCCAGCAGTAACCCGCGACAGACCATGTCCCGCAGGACGCCATTGGGCTGGACCCAGTTCCAGGCCTCGCAGAGTCTGTGGGACAGCGCCCGCCGGGTAGCGCTCGGATGCGCCGCGATCAGCCGTCGGATGAAGGCGACGTCGGCGTCAGTGACGACCCGGCCTCGGTACCGCAGCACGTCCATGGCCGCAACGTAGCAGGGTCAGAAGTAGAACGCAAGGGCCGAAGGGTGGTTTTTTCTTACATTCTCAAGACGCCGCGCTCACCCGCCGCCAGGCCGGCGGTACCTGCGCCCCGTCGGGATCGCCGGCCGAGAGAAGCACGTGCAACTGGTGGGCCTCCAGGGTTTTCGCGGCCGCCGTGTTGCTGGCCGGCCACCAGCGGAACCGCCCGCTGGATAGACGTTTGTGGCATAGCCAGAATCCCTGGCCATCGTAGACCAACACCTTGACCGCCGTGGCCCGCCGGTTGCGGAAGACAAACACCGCGCCGCCGAACGGGTCCTGCTTCAACGCTTCCTTGCAGGCCCGGGCCAGGCCATCGATGCCCCTGCGGAAATCCGCCGGCTCCACGGCCACCAGGATGCGCATCTGCGGCGTGACCTGAATCATGACCCGACGCCGAAGAAGACCTGGCTCACCGCCGTCACCACCTCGGCGTTCTGGCTGCCGGTGAGGCGGATCCGCATCTTCGCTCCGCGAGGATGGTCCAGTTCGACGATGCACTCGGCCTCCCCGGGACGTTCCAGAGGGGTCAACTCGACGAACGCCGTGGCTGCCTCCTGTCCGGCTTCCTTCTGTCGAGATTTCCCCTGCCCGCGCGAGCCGTTGCCGCTTGCAGATGCCGCATGCTTCTTGAGTGAGTCAGGATTGAGTCGCAGCGTCTTGGCGGTTCGGTGAATCCCGTACGTCGCGGAGAGCTTCACCGCCGAGTTCCACAGCGGATCGGGAATGCGCGAACGACCTTCACGTGTTCTGCGCCACAGCTCGAAACGTCGCCGACCCGCCTCAAGCCGGGCGGGCTCCGCGCCTCTGCTTCTGGATCTCATCAGCCGTCCTCGAGACCACTATTGGTCGACGGCTGAGGATACCGAGCCGCTCAGATCGGCTCATGCACGCTCCCCGGAAAGACACGACCTACCTGGCTGAGAGAACCTGAAGTCCTTGATGGAGCTGGCAGGGAAGTGGATTAATCGTAATGCCATGATACCTGCATATTTTGCCTGTGATTCAAGGATCTCCGATTCACCCCTCATCCCTCATCCCTCATCCTCGACGTGAATACCCCGGTAAGCCAGACCTACG
>CBFDDG010000563.1:0-3174 GCA_965603505.1 uncultured Phycisphaerae bacterium
CGCCGCCGCGTGGATCGCCGCCATCAATCCGGCGGGGCCCGCTCCGATGATGCAGACGTCGGTCTTCATGGGCGGTCCGCGCGCCAAGCGGTACGATCCCGGCTTGCGCGCGCCGCCTCAGAGGGACGATCTCTTTGACAGCCCCGGCGTTCCCACTCGGATGCGAGTCGCGTGCGCGTCATTGGATTGTTCCGTCTCCGGCCATACTCAAGATGCGAGGATCGTCCCTTCGGATCCTCATGGTGACCCACTCTCGCGTATCGACGCCGAGATACTCCACGCAGCCGATCAGCAGGTAGTTCACCGCCTCGCGAAGCTCCGGATCGTCTGTGCCCGTCGTCGCCTCTCCGAGCCAGACGACCTGTTCCTTTGCGGCGCCGGTGCGTCCTGCAAGAAGCTTCATGCGGAGCCAGTGCCGGTAGATCGTGTCGACGTAGGGCACGTAGGTGGTGTAGCCAAGCTCCCAGCCGTGGAAATGCCCCCCGTAGTAGAACCCGCCGAAGGGCCTGTAGACCGGCGAGTAGTCCATGAATTTCTCCGAATCCATTCCGATCTGGGTCGTGAGCAGGTAATCGGCGGCGTCGGCCGTCGAGACGGGGTTGTAGCCGCGGCCCCGCAACAGCTCCGTGATCTTGGACTCGATCTGTCTGGCGAGGATCGGATTCGGGGAGTTGGAGTCGCTAACGACGTAGATAGACGCGGTTGGGCTCAAGGGCGTCGCGAGCTCGGAGAACGTGTTTACGTGCACGCGATAGCCCGACCGGCAACCCGCGGCACACGCCACGGCGCCAAGAATCAGTGCATAGCGGATCATGTCGTATCCCTTTCCACGAAACGGTTCAGAGATCCTCTTCTATTCTTGTCGTGCCGGGCGGCGAAATCAACCGTCGGACACCAGGAAAATGCGCATGGTTGTCATGCCCGGATTCTTCGGGCGCGGCCATCGAGGGAAACTTATGTGACTGCGACACCTCTTGCCGCACCTGCGTGAAACAAGTCCGCAAGATGACTGTGCGTTACCGGCGCTCTGACGCGACTGTCACCGGCACGAGATCCCTATCGAAATCCCGGCCGAGGGCGAGGATCCGGCCGGTCCGGTCGGCGGCGACGCTGTGGCCCCCATAGGGTCGGCCGGCCCAGGACCCGTGCGTGATCTGCCCGATGAGGTTGGTGCCGATGACGGGTGTGCCAACGGCCTTAGCTGCGTTCGTGACGACGCATTCCAACTCCTTGCCATGCTCGGGCCAAGCCTGCTCCGGAGCAGCGTATCCGTACGGCACGAGAAGCAGATCCGGTTGCAAAGCCGCCATTCGTTCGAGGATGGCGGGCTCATGCGTATCGGCACAAATCAGGATCCCGATTCGGCCGAATCTCGTTTCCGCGATTCCCACGTCGCGGCCCGGCGTATACGGCGGCGTCATCAGCTCGCTTAGCAGATTGATCTTGCGATGCTTCAACACGATGTTGCCGGCATCGTCGATCAGCAACGCTGAATCGTAGAGAGGCTCGCCATCCTTTTCCGCCAGGCCGACGCAGACGGCGATTCCGTGCTTCCGAGCGATTTCGCAGAGCCGTTGCGAGTCCTCTCCGGGAATGGGGTGTGCTCGCTGGTGCGCGTCCGGGTTCACCCACCCGTAAATGGCCATCTCCGGAAGGCAGGCGATGGCCGCACCGGCCCCGGCCGCTTCCGCGACCGCAATCTCGATTCGCGCAAGGTTCCCCCGCCAGTCCCCGTCCAGGCAAACGATCTGACACATGGCGATGCAAACGGTATTCACTTTCTTCCTGCTCCAATGGCTCTTGTTCTTCGCCGGCGCTTGCCCTGTGAGGGTCGGCGACGTACACTGTCTCATAGGGCCTGCAGGTTCATATTAAGCAATGGTAAAGGGGAATCATCCATGAAAAAACAAGGGTGCCGCGCAATTCTGAGTCTCCTCACGACCGGCGTCATACCGTTCCTTGCCTCCGTTGCCGTTGTCCAGGCAACGCCAGAGGCGGCCTCGCAGGCACAGGCGGAACCGCGAATCGAGGAGTTCGTTTACAAAAGGACGCCGCAGGGTGAATTGAAGATGCACGTTCATTTGCCCGAAGGCTGGACTGCGCAAGACAAACGGCCCGCCATCGTCTTCTTCTTCGGCGGCGGTTGGAGGAGTGGTTCCGTGACACAGTTCCTTCCTCAGGCACAGTACCTGGCGAGACGCGGGATGGTGGCTGCGCGTGCCGACTACCGGGTCAAGTCCCGGCACGGGACGGCCCCGGACAAATGCGTCGAAGACGGCAAGAGTGCGGTCCGCTGGCTTCGCGCGCACGCCGCGAAGCTTGGCATCGATCCCGAGCGCATCGTGGCTTCCGGCGGGTCCGCGGGCGGACACGTCGCCGCCTGCACCTTCACGATTCCCGGCCTTGAAACCGAAGGGGAGGATGCATCGATCTCCAGCAAGCCGAATCTGCTTGTTCTTTTCAATCCGGTTCTCAACTGCGTCCCCATCGGCGAGCGGTTCGGCATGGCGGAGATGGCGCAGAAGATCTCCCCGAATCACCATCTCACCAAGGACATTCCGCCGACCATCGTCTTCTTCGGCACGAAGGACCGGCTCAACGCAGGGGGCAAGGAATTCATCGAGAAAGCCGCAGCGCTGGGTCTCCCGGCGGAAATGTTCATGGCGCCGGGCCAGCCGCATGGCTTCTTCAACCGGTCGCCCTGGCGCGAGCGAACCATCGATCTTATGGACCGATTCCTCGCCCGGCACGGGTATGTCGAAGGGGTCCCCGTTGTGGAGATGCCGGCGGACGCCCCCGAGTTGGAGAAGTGGGAGCCCTGACGGCGGCCCTTCGGATCGGCGCATTTCGCCCGTCTGCGAATACTCGGCTGGCTGCCAGTGCGTAGATGTGTTCGATCCGGTGGGAAAGCCATGCTTACGCGAGCGTAAGCATGGCACCCGGCGCCTCCCGTTTTTCCTGTTGAGCACCGCCAGAAATCTTGCGTATTTGCAGATTTTAGGCTTTACTGAAAGTTCTGAAGTTATTACAATTGCCTGAGCCGTGGAGAAAAACAGTATGGCGAAGGAACCACACCATAAGAAGACGGAGTTCGCCGAGGAATTCGGTATCTTCTTCGAGAAGATGGGGTTTCCCCGCATGGCGGGGCGGATCTGGGGCTGGCTGCTGGTCTGC
>CBFDDG010000564.1:0-3163 GCA_965603505.1 uncultured Phycisphaerae bacterium
CGATTCTGGTCCGAGTCGTCATAGATGCTGAAATTCGGACGGATCCCCGCCGCACTCGCGTACCGGCGAAGGATCCGCACGCACAGCGAATGGAACGTGCTGATGTACGCGCCTCCGGAAGCACCGAGCGAGGCGGCCCGCTGCCGCATCTCCTCGGCGGCCTTGTTCGTGAAGGTAATCGCACAAATGTTATGAGGTCGGACGCCGGACTCGATGAGTGCGGCGATACGGTAGGTGATGACCCGCGTCTTGCCGCTGCCCGGCCCGGCCAGGACCAATAGCGGTCCCTCCCGATGGCAGACGGCCTGTCTCTGCGATGGGGTCAGCTCTTGCAGAAGTGCCTCATGCATGCCCGAAGTCAGACTCCTACCCTTGTTTCTCCGCCTGCTGAAGTTGCTCCATCTGCTGTCGCAACTCGCCTTCGGTCTGCTCCAACTGCTTGAAGAGTTCCGGTTTTTCAACCTTGATACGGGCCAGCAGACCCTCCCGCACATAGGGCGGATACGCCTCACTGCCCACGAACTGACCGAGTGCGAAGTATCGTAACACCCTCATGGAAGGCAGGTCAATTCTTTCGTCGGGTCCGTATTTGGCGTAATAGTAATCGTAGACTTCCTGGGCCAGGTCTTCTCTGCCGGCGGCCGCATCGTCGTCGCGGATGGCATACAGGTAATAGCTGTCGATAAGAATCGCGGCGATCTGCTCCGTCGCATCGTGAATGCCGATGCTGTCCAGTTCCTCCGTGAAGCGGCTCTTGACGTACTGTTCGAGCGGGACCTTGAAGTCGTCAAGCGGATAGCGCCTCCGCAGCTCGTTGTAGATCTCCAGGGCTTTGCGCCGCAGTCCCGACTGATAGAAGGACAACACGGCGTTCTTGAGCATGTTGCGATGCCCGTTCTGCAGCGCCTGGAGGCTGCCGCGGTCGTCGGCGTATTTCTCAAGGACCGCCACGGAGGCCTTGTTGTACGAGTCGAAGATACGCAGATCCGGGCCGAGAAAGATGTCCCTTCGCATCAGTTGTGTCTGCAGATCGGCGCTCTCCTCGGCCACCGGCTGCGCGGGTCCCTCAAGAATCATGATCTTCCCGTACCGGAAGAGGTTCTGCAGACTGTGCAGCACGATACGATCCGTGTTCGTCTCGCGTATATCGAGCTCACGGCCCTCCCCCTGGGCGGCAACGTCGAACGCCTTGACGGCCCAGTAGATGGCATGGCTGTCCGGATGACGCCAGTCCAAAGGAAAGTGTGTGTTGGGATCGCTGAGATCGACCGGACCGTGCATCTGATTGACCTTCTGCATCAGCGCCGGATCGAGTTTCCATTCATTGCGAAGCTGCCAGGCCTTGGCCAAGATGTCGAATCGCTTGAGGGCGTCCGTCCCGCGATAGATATCGATGACCTCGAACGCCGCCGGCTTGAATCCTTGCGGGTTCCGTCGCAGGGCCAGATACTTCTGCACGCAGCTCTCATCGGCGGTGAAGCTCTCGTCGGCGGCGCGCAGCGCCTCGAGGAAGGGCGCCATATTCGGATCGGCGGCCACCTCGGCCCATTCCGTCGGCGCGCGAATCAGGGCCTCGAAGTATTCGTCGTCCCCCCTGCTGAGGCCGTTATCCGGTGATTCGAGCAGCGGTCCCATCGCCTCGGCCAACCGCAGCTTGTAGTACTGGTGCGCATCGTCCGAGACGCCGCCGAGCTTGTGCTGGAAGATGCGGCCCAGCTCCCGATAGAGTTGAAGCGATTTCGGATTCAGTGGGATGCCCTTGTCGCGGAGAAGCTCGTAACCGTTCCTCACCCACTGCCAGCGTTGTTCCGCCTGCGAGGCCGGGATGGCAACCGAGATGTTGTAGGCCATGTTCCAGGCGTGAAATTCCCAGACGGCGGCGAAACGCGGCTGCAAGACCGTGATCCACTCGGCAAGCTGCCGGGCATCGAAGAACTGTCCCTCCTCCTTTAGCTTGTCGGCCCGCATCCAGAGGATGTCCACCACCAGACCCCGGAAGGCGCCCATCGCAACGGTGGCGAACGCCAGCGAGGGCGGGGCATTCTCCAGCGGAGGATTGATCGTGATCTTCATCTCCTGCCGCTGGTGATTGATGTAGTCGAGCTGCGCCCCCGCGGCGTACAACAACGCCGCCGCAGTTACCAGACCGACAAACAGAATCATGAAGTCACGTGTACGCATCGATGATTTCGCCCAAGAGCCTTTCGACCCGCCAATCTCCTACCGTCCTTCGATTCACACCGTCAACAAGCTCGGCCGCTCCATCATATTACGACCTTGGCGAGCTCACGGAAGCTGAAAATGATCAAGGCCAACACCAGAAGCAGCGCCCCCTTCACAAACACCATGACCAGGGCCACTCGGCCCAGGAAACCCCACGTCATCAATCGCGCCGGAACCAGAAACTTCGTCGGATTGTACTTGTCAAACTGTGGCAACAGTTGGACCAGCCCCTTGAGGCTGTACGCGTAGATCCGGCTGATATTCTCGCTCAACATGTCGAACGACTCCAGCACGAAACCGCTGATCGTAGCGGTGAAAAAGATGACGAGGCAGAACATGATGGCGACGGGAAATGACAGGAAACTCGCCGCCAGCACGCCCAGGCATGCCAGAAAAGCCAGCCGGCACAGGATCAACAGAATAGCCCGGACGAAGTTGCTCGTGAACGTATCGGCCTTGTAGAGCACTTCGAGCCCATCCTCGACCGGAAACAGCACGACGGTGTCGTTCATGGGCGGATTGAGAAAGCCCACGGCCAGGTAGCCGTCGTCGGCGACCACGGGCCCGCGCACCTCGATCTCCCGAAACTTCCGCACGGGATCCTTGCGCACTTCCCGCCACACGGGCGTATCGACCTCTCTGCCGTACTGGATATCCCGCAGGTCTCCGATGCGCCACTCTCCGTACACCTGTTCATCCGGCGGGGTCACCGACACGTCGTACTTGAATCGCACGAACAAGCTCTGATTCGGATCTCGCGGCTTGACGTTCTGAAACTCCCAAATGAGCACCTGGCCGATCGTGGCGGCCCGCTTCTCCAGCCGCTTGCGATTGGTCAATTCCCGGATGACCTCCGCACGCGTGAAGTTCGGATAGAGGATCTCGAGCTGCTCGTTCTTCCGCAAGCTCTCGTAGAGGGCCTCCACTTCCTCCCGCACGT
>CBFDDG010000565.1:0-3154 GCA_965603505.1 uncultured Phycisphaerae bacterium
TTGCACCCAGAAGACCGGACGCGGATAGTAGTGCCGGGCCACTTGCTCCAGGAAGTCCAAGTACGTCTCGGCATTGAATACGCTATCGCGCCGATACAGAAACCGGGCTGAGTGGATTTCAACACAGCCGAAGACCTTCACGCTCCGACGTTGCCCGGTGACCGGAACTTCCGGCTGCACCCCACGCCTCGCCCACGTTGCGTGCAGGGTAGAATCCTGTCGGAAGGAGGCTTCGTCGCTGTGGATCAGCGCCGCGCCTTGCGCTCGGGCGTTTTTTTTAGATTGGGATAGGTACTTGAGAGTACCGAGTTCCGGCCTACTTTTTGCCCTTCATTTTGGCGATCTGCATGGTGAGCTTTGAGTGCTCGATGCTCAGATCCACCCATTGATCGGTCAGCTGTCTGAAGCGCTTGTGGGTGGCGATCTGTTTGCGGATCTCCATCACCCATTCTCGACGGATGTATTCCGATCGGCCCTTCATGTCACGAGTGTAGCTGATTTGCCAGTAGGCCCCCGTACCGTTTTCAGGGTCCCGATACTGGCGCGTCAGTGAGCCCGGGCGCAGGGGACCGATCTTGCCAAGCGCCTCCTTGATTCGAACGATCTTCCATTCAATCTGCTGAATTCGCTTTTCTTTGTCCATTTTCTCTCCTTTCTTGTTGCATAGGTAGCATATATATGCTACCATACGGCCGTAGGATTGTCAAGCCCAAAGGAAGAAAAAAGCGAGACGACAAGGCAGGAGGCCGATCATGCTCTGGAACCATTGGTGGACACTCGTATGCGAACTGCGCCCGGCATGTGCACGAGCCCGAACGTTTCTCTGGATGGCTACCTGTCTGGCCGGCATGACCGTACGCGGGGATCTCATGGGCGTGACCAGCATCGTACGCGCCCTGGGGCTTCTGCCGGCCTGTTATGACCGACTACTCGACTTCTTTCATAGCCCCGCCCTGAATCTGGACAAGCTCACTCGCCTCTGGCGTGGTCTGGTGTTTGTGGCCTTCCCCGGCATCGTTCGTGTGGGCGGCAAACCCGTGCTCGTTGGTGACGGCATCAAGGCGCCCAAGTCTGGCCGGAAGATGCCCGGTGTCAAGAAGCTCCATCAAGAGTCCGATTCGAACACCAAGCCGGAGTACATCTTCGGCCACTCCTGCCAGGCCGTCGCCGTGTTGACGCGGGCTTTATCGACAGTATTTGCCGTGCCCCTGGTGTGCCGCATCCACGAAGGCGTCGTCTTCTCCAATCGTGACAAGCGAACGTTGATGGACAAGATGATCCTGCTGATCGATTCGCTGGGTATGAGTGAGCCGTTCTACTTTGTCGCCGACGCCTACTACGCCAACGGCAAGATCGTGCGCGGACTCCTCGCCAAGGGAAACCACTTGGTGACACGGATCAAGAGCAATAGCGTAGCCTTTTTCCCGGCCACGCCACCGCCCGGCAAACGGAAGAGAGGTAGGCCTAGGAAATACGGAAAGAAGATCAAGGTCGCATCGCTGCTGAGAAACAAAGACGGGCTCGAGGAGGCGCCCAGCCCCGTCTATGGTGAAAAGAACCTGACGATCCCGTTCAAAACGGAAGACCTCTTGTGGCGGCCCGTCGGCATTCTCGTTCGTTTTGTAGCAGTGGACCATCCGCGTCGCGGCAAGATCCTGCTCATGAGCACGGACCTGAATCTGGAGCCTCTCGAGATCATTCGGATCTACGGACTGCGGTTCAAGATCGAAGTATCATTCAAGCAATCATTACACGTCATTGGCGCGTATGCCTATCACTTCTGGATGTCAGCCATGACGCCGCTGAAGCGCGTCACCGGGAACCAGTATCTCCATCACAAATCAGACGCTTATCGCAATGCCGTCCGCCGGAAGATCTCGGCATACCACCGCCACATCCAACTTGGACTGATTGCGCAGGGATTACTTCAGATCCTCTCGGCAACGGAACCGAAGTCGGTGTGGCGATGTTTTGGCTCGTGGATTCGAACGATTCGCCCCGGTCTGGCTCCCTCCGAACAGGTTGCCGCCATTGCGCTTGGAAATACACTTCCAGGTTTTCTCGCAGGTTCCGCCAAGACCTCAATCCTCGTGAAATTCCTGCGCGCGCGAATTGATCTATCGAGGGCCGAGGGATTCCGCCTCGCCGCGTGATTAGCCAGCACGGCTAACTCGGTACTCTCAAGACCAGGACATAGTGTCGTTCATCGCTGCGCCCGTGACCCTTGTCGTGCGTTTCGTGTTGGCGATGCGGCATATGACAAAGCTCATCTTCCTGCTCGTCGCCGAATATCTCCTGGATGGCCTCGTGCAACTTCGGCTGGTTGTCTTTCACCGCAAGTACATAGTCACCCTTCTCGGCGACAATCTTCGCCGCGATGTTCTTCTGGCACCCCATCGCGTCGACCGTGACAACGGCGCCTTTCACGTCGATCCGGTCGACTAACTCTGGAATAGCAGTGATTTCGTTCGACTTCTGCTCGGTCGCAACCTGGCCCAACGTCAGCCCATGTTCACTGGCCCAGGCGCTGACCAGATGCAAGGGACCAAGCCCGCTCTTGCGATCATGCGAGCGACGCGCCGTCTTGCCGTCGATGGCGATCGTCGGTCCGGCGTCGCCATCTTCATTCGTAAGACAAGCGGCAATCCAGGACTGAAAACAGGTTTGAAACGCTTCCGGCCTGAGCGCGGAAAGAATGCGGCGAATGCAATCCCGCGATGGAATGCCATTGGGCAGGGCAAGCACTTGCCCCAGCCAATCTTCTTTCGCTTTGGCCCAGCGTTGAATCGACGCGGGGCCCGCGCAGCCAACGATCACGCCGCACACGGATATGACGAGCACGTCGCCGAGCAAGTGGCGACGGTTGCGTGTGTGTCGGGGATCGGGGAGCGACTCGAAGTGTTGAACAATAGACTTCAACGGTACAGTGCCATTGGCCATCGGTCATATCCTCCTGCCATGATTCCTTGCGGTTCCATCCGACAAGGCTGAGCAAGACATAACCGAAACCGGCGCCCAGCGCGAACTACCCAGTTTACCTAACTACCCCATCTATGCGCGCTGGCCCTGACTACTACTCCGACACAGAATAATTGAACACCTATGAAGCGCGCGTCGTATAGACATGTATGAATACGAAGCAGGATGCTCGCAA
>CBFDDG010000566.1:0-3146 GCA_965603505.1 uncultured Phycisphaerae bacterium
AGTCATGTCAAGGAGGAATGTGTGTATTGGGTTAATGATCGCCCTATTGGCAGCCGCCGCACCGGCAGGAGAAATCAAAACCTACGATTGGCCCTGCGGATACCTTCCGCAGGAAATGGCCACGATTCCCGTGGTCATGGACGTGGGCTTCTGGGTTCAAATCCTGAACCAGGACGCCGTCATCAAGCTGCACCAGGTGAAGATACGCACCTATGAGGGCTGCGTCGATCTGATCGTGCGCTGCAACTTCGATCTGACGATGAGCTGCTCGATTACGCCCACCGGAGCGATCGGGGGTCACTATTCGTGCTCGGTGCAGAATGCGGACATCGATGCCCCCGGCAGCACGGCTGTACTCTGTGCCAGGCTCACGAATGCCGACCTTCGCGGGCGCCCCGGCGGCAGCAGGAACGTGCACGTGGCGACGGTCACAGTGAAGGTTGTCCCTCGAATCTGACGTATACGGGCATTGGCATCCGCGATCGTCTGCGGAGCGTAGAAGATTGAGGTCCGAGGCCGAGCGCTGCGCGCGTTCCGGCGGTTTCCATCGGGCTTGTCACGAATCCACACCAACCGGCAGAGGGCGGACAGGGGTTGTCCGCCCTTTTGCCTGCCGGCGGACGGCTATCGGGTCTCGCACTTCGCGCCTGCATGGATTCGACGGACGGCGGCCCGCACTGCCAACGCGTTCCGACCTCTGACTCCGATCAATCCACAAGCCGGCCTCTCAGCCGCCTGACAGCGAGCGTGCCGATCACGGCGATAAATACGGCAACGTAGGCCAGATCGCCCATGAGACTCAGTTCGTACCGGCTCGTACAGATGGCCCGCACCAGGCGAACGGCATGCGTCAGAGGCACGATCTCGGCGACAATGCGAACCGACGGCGGAAGACTGCTCACCGGGAAGACCACCCCGGAGAAAAAGAACATCGGAGAGATGAAACCCGTCAAATAGAAGTTGAAATGGTTGATCGTCTTGACGAACGACGTCACCAGCAGCGACAGGGTCGCGAACATCACGCCCGTCAGGAAACCGATGAACGGCGCAAGCAGGCCCTCGGGCAACTGGATGATCCGGAACACCGTCAGCACACACAGCACGGCGAAGGAAAAGAAGAAACCCTTGGTCCCGGCCCAGAGGATCTCCCCAATGACGAGGTTGTTAACCGTGATCGGGGCCGCAAGCATCCCGTCGTACACCTTCTCGAACTCCAAACGGATGAACGTGCCGAACGTGCACTCAAAGGCGGAGGTATACATCGCGGCGGTCACCAGCAGCCCGGTCCCGAGAAACTCGATGTACGGAAGTCCGTCCATGGTCGCATTGATGTATCTCCCCAAACCCAGTCCGACGCCTAAAAGAAACAGCAGCGGCTCCAGGAACGGCGGGAGACCGTTGCTCAGGAGATTCCGCGTGTACACGCGCATGTGGCGGTACCAGACGCTGAAGAGCCGCCGGGAGAGCCTGGGATACGCGATCGAATCACTGTCTCTCATTGAGGACCCTCCCCGTCGCCTTCAGGAAAACATCCTCAAGAGTGGACTGCCTCAGATAGTAGGGATGGTCGGCCAGCCCATCCGCGACGCGCTTGAGCTCATCGATATTCCCTGCGTAGAACCGCAGCGTTCCCGCAGTGCGATCCAGACGCACACTTTCCGGCAAGTTGGCCTCTTGAATGGCCGGCGCACCGTCCGTGACCGGCACTTCCAACACATACGCTTCGATGTTCTCTGCCAACAGCCTTCGCGGGTTGTCCTCCAGGACCTTCCTGCCCTTGTCCATGATGAGGACCCGGTCGCAGATCTGGAAGGCCTCCTCCATGTAGTGGGTGGTCACCAGGATGGTGGTCCCCTGGGCCCGAAGCTGCCGGAGCTTGTCCCAGATCAGATGGCGCACCTGGGGGTCCAGGCCGGTGGTGGGCTCATCGAGGATGAGCAGTCTCGGGTCGTTCAGAAGGGCCCGCGCGATCACGAGCCGCCTCTGCATGCCGCCGGAAAGCTCCTTGATCTTGGCCTCGAGCTTCTCGGACAGTTCGAGAAAATCAAGGAGCGTTTCGATCCGTTTCCTGGCGACCTTGGCCGGCAGGCCGTAGAACTTCGAGTAAATCATCAGGTTCTGGATCACGTTGAGCTCGTCATCCAGGTTGTCCTCCTGCGGCGCCACGCCCGAGAGATACTTGATGGCAAGCTCGTCGCGGGCCGGATCGTAGCCGAAGATATCGATCGTTCCTTCCCGATCCTTGTCCCGAGTGCTCCTGCCGTAGATCATCTTCATCATGGTCGTCTTGCCGGCCCCGTTAGGACCCAGCAGCCCGAAACAGGTGCCCGCCTCGACGTCGAAGCTCAGATCGCAAACCGCACAGATCTTACCGAAGCTCTTGCTGATGTTGTGTACTTTGATGACTTTCATGTTTGAATCACTGCATTACCCATCCCACCGGCCAAACTTGCTCTGCACCCGTCACGCAATGAAAGGAATCCTGCCGCACGTACATACGCGTCCATTCGCCCGGCGGCTCAGAATTCTCGGCGTATTTTACACACCCTCGCCCAAAACGCCACGGGAACGTGTCAATCTGCCTATAGTTACTGCGTTTCAGGAATACCATGGGCAGGAGATTGCTTCGTCGCTGCGCTCCTCGCAACGGCATTCGCTTATCCCGCATGTCATTGCGAGCGAAGCGAAGCAATCTCTCCCCCGGCGTAGTCGCAGGACGTACACAATGCAGTACTCGCAATCACTCGATATCCACGGTCTCATCGAGGGGCATGCCGAGCCTCTTGTAGCGCTGGGCCCTGCTCTTCTGATCGTCAACGCAAATCTCGCGGGCCAGCCGGCCGACGGTCAGTGCGTGCTCCCGCGGCACGACGATGACCCCGTCGCCGTCGGCCACAATCACATCGCCCGGAAAAACCAGCACGCCGCCGCAGTTGATGGGGAAGTTGTACGACTCGGCGATCAGCCGCCCGGGGCGGACCCCGCGCGTGCTGTAGGCATTCTCGCAGTAGACCGGAATCCTGGCGGTCTTGATGATCTCGTCGGTATCTCTCGCCCCGGCGTTAGTGACCACGCCGACGACGCCCTTCTCGGCCCAGCCGAGGCTGTTGTTCGAGCCGATGAAGCCGCATTCCTTCACGCCCGCC
>CBFDDG010000567.1:0-3117 GCA_965603505.1 uncultured Phycisphaerae bacterium
TGGCGAGAGAGCCTTCGCACATTCCCGTCGCCGTCGGCGTCGGTCAACCTGCCCATTTCAGCCGGCGTCGCACGGCCGGACACTCTCTCGCACATTCCCAGAGCCCGAGGCGGAGGGAAAGCCTCAGCGCGACATCTCGCCGCTGAGGATTGCCACTCCTCGTACTTTCGAGCGCGGGCCGGCGGAACAGAACGCTCAACCATCTATTCGGGACCGGCCGTCGTGACCTAGGCCGCGATGCCGTCGTCCCATGAAAAACGAATGCGACGGACGCCACCATTCAACTCGCCGAGCGTTGCGAATGGGCGCACGCTCAAGGTCACTGTCGGGGTCGCCCGCAAAGTCGTTCCGTCCACGTCCCTCACTCGACTTCTCCGTGATCGGCCGGGAACGGACGATCACGCGCACAACGCCCATCATGGTCCCTCAGTTCGGGGTCTGTGAGGCACCATCGTAGTGGATTTGGCCGGGAAGCGCGAAACGCGTAAGTCGTTTGCTCTCAACGAGGACGGAATAAACCGGATGGACAGTGTGCCGCTGGGCGGTGTCTTCATCCGGGCGTTAGTCCCAATGCTTGGCACGCACGGCCATCAGTTCCGGGTACTTCTCGTCTGTATCGCCGAGTTCCTTCTTCAAGCGCGTCAGTTCCGCCTTCAGCTCTTTGACCGCGGCGGCGTATGCCGGGTCCTTGTAAACGTTTTTGAGTTCGTGCGGGTCTTTGAGCAGGTCGTACAGCTCCCAGCCGGGGTTCGTTGATTCGTGATTCGGTTGACCCTTTCCCTCGATGTTTACGCCGTGGAAGAAAATTAGTTTATGGCGCTTAGTACGGACGCCGTAGTGTGCCGGGCGCGTGCATTGCTGCCAGTAATGGTAGTACATGGACCGGCGCCAGTCGGGTGGGGTTTGGCCGCGCAGATTGGCGCGAAAGCTGCGGCCCTGCATGTCGGGGGGCGTGCGTAGGCCGGCGTAATCAAGGAAGGTCGGGGCGAAGTCGGCGTTGATGATGATGTCGTCATTCACCTGGCCAGGCCTGATCTCGCGCGGGTAGCGCACCAGGAACGGCATGCGCAGCGACTCCTCGAACATCCAGCGCTTGTCGATGTAGTCGTGCTCGCCGAGGAAGTAGCCCTGATCCGACGTGTAGATGACGACCGTGTTTTCGGTCAGGCCTTCGTCGTTCAGATACGCCAATAGCCGTCCGACGTTCTCGTCGATGGCGGCGACGCAACGGAGGTAGTCTTTGAGCAGCTTCTGATACGCCGCCTTCTTCTTCTGCTCAGGGGACATACCGCTGGTGTCGAGCTGACCCGTGGGGTGGTTCTTTCGCTGCATCCTGCTCGCCATAGTGTTGATGGTGAACCCGTACTCACGGGAGCCGTCCGAGCGATGCTGCTTGTCTTCCCACAGGCTCGCCGGCTCGGGGATCTCGACGTCCTTGTACAGGTCCTTGTGTCGATCGGCGAAGTGCCAGGGCTCGTGACAGTTCTTGAACTGCGTCATCAGGAAGAACGGACTGTCAGTTTTGCGCTGCTTGAGCCACTCGAGCGAGAAGTCGGTGATGATGTCGGTCGAGAAGCCCTGGCATTGCTGCTTCGCTTGCTTGCCCTTCTCCTGGAACTCCGGATCGTGGTATTTGCCCTGGCCGGGCAGGACTTTCCAGTCGTCAAAACCGCCGGGCTCGGAACGCAGATGCCATTTGCCAAAGAGGGCGGTCTGATAGCCGGCCTTCTGCAGGAGCCTGGCGACGGTCTGCCGCTTCGGATCCAGCCGGTGCCACAGCGAGTAGACGCCGTTTACGTGACTGTACTGACCAGTCATGATCGTCGCGCGGCTGGGCACGCAGATCGAGTTGGTGCAATGGCAGTTCTCCAAGCGAACGCCTTCGGTTCCTATGCGGTCGATGTTGGGTGTTTTGGAGTACGCAGCCAGGCGTGAGCCATAGCTGCCGATGGCGTTGCAGGCGTGATCGTCCGCCATGATGAAGAGAATGTTCGGTCGCGCGTGGCGCTTGACTTGGCCGAATAGTGCGGGTGACACGAGCAGCGCCGCAGAACCCAAGCCGACCGTCTTCAGAAACTCCCGACGTGAGTCGTTGCGCGCATTCATGGGTGCTTACTCCGGCGTACTCACTGCCGCACGACCTCCTCAAGCCACGCTTCGTGGAGTGCGGTAAGCCGTTTGACGATCTCGGGGTGTTGGGCGGCGAGGTTCCCGGTTTCGGTGGCGTCTTCGGTGAGGTTACCCAGGAAGTACTCTTCCTTTTCGAGCGTCCGCCCCTGGTGCTGCGAGCGCGGGCCGTTGTAGACAAGCTTCCAATCACCCTGGCGGACGGCCCACTGTTTGGCGTATTCCCAGTGCAGAACCTCGTGCGGCGTGGGCTGCGTGCTCGACGCGATCAGCGGTGAGATGTCCTTGCCGTCGAGCGTTCGGTCTGGGAGCCGGGCACCGCAGAGGGCCGCGACGGTCGGGAACCAGTCGATGCTGTGCGCCGGTTGATGACGAACCTCGTTTTCGGGAATGTGTCCCGGCCACGAGACGATGCACGGAACGCGTATGCCGCCTTCCCACAGCGTGAATTTCTGACCACGGTACGGCCCGGTGTTGCCGCCGCCGCCGAAGGCCGACGGTTCCGCCGAATGGCCATGATCGCTGAGAAAGATGATGATCGTGTCCTCGCGCAGGCCGAGTTCATCGATCTTGGCGACCACTTGGCCGATCTTCTCGTCCAGGGTCGAGACGAACGCGGCGTACGATTTCCGCGGCATGGGCATGTCCGGGTAGAGGTCGCGATGCCGCCGCGGGGCCTGCTCGGGATAGTGCGGCACGTTGAACGGTAGATAGAGGAAGAACGGTCGGTCCTTGTTTTCGGTGATGAAGCGCTGCGCTTCACGGACAACGAGGTCGGGGAAAAACTGCCCTTCGAACTCGTATGTCTGCTCGTCGTTGCGCCACAGGTCGTGACGATTGGGGCCGTGCCAGTGATAGAAGTGCGAGTAGTTGTCGATGCAGCCCTCCTTGTGGCCGAGGAACTCGTCGAAGCCCTGTGCGATCGGGCTCATCTCCGGGGCCAGGCCCAGGTGCCACTTGCCGAAGCAGGCCGTGCGATAGCCGGCCGGC
>CBFDDG010000568.1:0-3106 GCA_965603505.1 uncultured Phycisphaerae bacterium
GATCAGGATAAGAAGGATGTCATTGCGAGGAGGCGTACGCCGACGAAGCAATCTCCGAGAAAGCCAGGGGTTGAGAGGGTTCCCAAACGCGAAAGGATGCGTTTGGGGTCCCAGATTGCCGCGCCAGCCTTCGGCTGGCTCGCAATGACATCCGGAGCGTTTGCCACGATCTTGTCGTGCACCCCGGCCATCCATCCGGATGGCAGAGGCCGTTTCCGGTTGAAAGTCGGATTGCCATCGATTATCCTCGCCTCGGTCTTGCGTGTGCCGGGACGAAGGATCCACCGGAGCGCAGAGCCGGCTACGCGCTGAATCGCTCGGGGTAGAGCGCCCGAATCAGCAGAGGCGTCGTTTTCACGGGAGGTTTCATCATGCTCGACAGTGGCTTCAAGATCGCTGTCATTCGCTTCGTGGCGGGTGCCGTCTTGCTGCTTTCCTCGCTGGGACGGGCGGAATGGAAACCGGCGGAGGGCCCGTTGATGACGCGCTGGGCCGAAGCGGTTTCGCCCGAGAACGTGCATCCGGAGTACCCGCGCCCGCAGATGGTCCGGAAGGAGTGGCTGAACCTCAACGGGCTGTGGGACTACGCCATCCGGCCAAAGGACGCCGGCGGTCCACAGTGGCGAGGGCGTCCCGCCCTTGGGCCCTATGGCGAGGGCGTCCCGCCCTCGAATCGCGGGAAAGATGCCCACAACACGCAAGGGCAAGATGCCCTCGCCACGAACGCGGCAAAGCCGGACAGCTTCGACGGCCAAATCCTGGTGCCCTTTCCGGTCGAGTCAGCCCTTTCCGGCGTGATGAAACCGGTCGGACCGGACAACCGACTCTGGTACCGCCGCACATTCCTCGTCCCCGAGCGGTGGAACTGTGGCCCTGCTCGAATCTCAGACGACGGCAAGCCGGCCGTGCACGGGAATCGTCTCCTGTTGCACTTCGGTGCTGTCGACTGGGATGCCACCGTCTGGGTCAACGGCAAGAAAGTCGGCAACCATGAGGGCGGATACGATCCGTTTACATTCGACATCACCGACGCCCTGAAAGAAAGCGGCGAGCAGCAGATCGTCCTGTCCGTCTGGGACCCCACCGACGCCGGCAGCCAGCCTCGCGGCAAGCAGGTCCGCAAACCCGGTGGCATCATGTACACCGCCGTAACCGGCATCTGGCAGACCGTCTGGCTCGAACCGGTCAACCGCGCGCACATCAAATCGCTGAGACTGGTCCCACGATTCGATGAGTCCTCCGTGGAAATCGAAGCATCCGTCTACGGTGCAGGGAAGAGCTACAGGGTTCAATTCGAAGTGAAGGACGGCTCCAAGCCGGTAGAGGAAGGGTCATTCAAAGCCCTCGGTGGCAGCAGCACATGGTGGGTCCCGTTTACCGGCAAAACTACCGTTCGTATCGGCCAGGCCAAGCCATGGACTCCCGATTCCCCTTTCCTTTACGACGTCCGGGCAACGCTATACGAGAATGACAAGATCGTGGACCAGATCACAGGCTACTTCGGCATGCGGAAGACTTCGCTGGGCAAGGATGAAAACGGCATCCTGCGGCTGTGTCTGAACGACAAGTCGCTGTTTCAGTATGGGCCGCTGGATCAGGGGTGGTGGCCGGATGGGCTGTATACGGCGCCGACGGATGAGGCGCTGCGGTATGACATCGAGGTGACGAAGCGGCTCGGCATGAACATGGCCCGCAAGCACGTCAAGGTCGAGCCCGCCCGCTGGTATTACTGGTGCGACAAGCTCGGCCTGCTCGTCTGGCAGGACATGCCCAGCGGCGACCGCTACATCGGCCGCAATGATCCCGACATCGTGCGGACCGAGGAATCGGCAAAGCAGTTCGACTTGGAGCTGACCCGGATCATCCAAGCGTTCGGCAACCATCCGTCCATCGTGATGTGGGTCCCGTTCAACGAGGGCTGGGGCCAGTACGACACGCCGAGGATTGTCGATCTGATCAAGAAGCTCGACCCCACGCGACTGGTAAATAATGCCAGCGGCTGGACGGATCGCGGCGTCGGTGACGTGCTCGATATTCACCGTTATCCCGGTCCGGCGGTGCCGCCCCTGGAAGAGAACCGCGCCATCGTGCTCGGCGAGTTCGGCGGACTGGGCCTGCCCGTCCCCGGCCACACCTGGCAGGCCGAGAGGAACTGGGGCTACCGCAGTTTCACCACGGCCGATGAATTGACCGACGCCTATCTCGCCCTCATCCGCAAACTCCATCCGATGACGGGGGCCCAGGGTCTGGCCGCCGCCGTCTACACGCAGACGACCGACGTGGAGGTCGAAGTCAACGGCCTGATGACGTACGACCGGGCGATGATCAAGATGGACGCCGAGCGCGTCGCGGCAGCGAATACGACCCTCTACACCCCACCGGAGCCGCGACGGGCCGAGGGCGACAAGCTCATCCCGCCCGCCACGCCGCTAATCGCGTGCGACCCGTACTTCAGTATCTGGTCGCCCGCGGACAGGCTGACCGACGAGGACACCGTCCACTGGACCGGCAAGCCCCACCGGCTCACCAGCATGGTCCGCATCGACGGCAAGCCCTATCGCATCATGGGCGCCACTCCCGGCAAGATCCCCCCGATGAAGCAAACCAGTCTCGCCGTTCTGCCCACCCGCACGATCTACACCTTCGAGGGCGCAGGCGTGGCGCTGACACTCACGTTCATGACGCCGGCTCTGCCGGAGGATATCGACCTGCTGTCGCGCCCGGTGACCTATCTGACCTGGGACCTGCACGCGACCGACGGCAAAAAACATGCCGTCAAGCTCTACTTCGACGCCGCCTCGGAACTTGTCGTGAACGAGCCCCGCCAGGAAGTTACCTGGGAGATCGTCAGCCGCGAGAAAGTCGGCGGTCCGGCGGTCATCAAGATAGGCAGTAAGGACCAACCCGTATTGGCCAAGAGAGGCGACGATATCCGGATCGACTGGGGTTACCTGTACGTGACCGCGAGCACGGAGAACGTCAGCGGGCATGTCGTTGCCTCGGCATCCAAGGCTCACCAGGCGTTTGCAGCGGAAGGCAGGCTGCCCACCGAGCCGGACAACCGCCAGCCTCGCGCGGTCAGCGACGAGATGCCCGTGTGCGCAAT
>CBFDDG010000569.1:0-3101 GCA_965603505.1 uncultured Phycisphaerae bacterium
GAAAAAAGTCTCGTTGTAAAGATTCGCGGGTTCCCTCAGGGTCGTCTGTGATGTAATTCATTGCGCAACAAACAGTTAAGAGCTATGAGCTATGCTTGTATTTTTTGGACTGAATGATGTCAGCCTACCCTCTCGGCAAAACCGATTGGGCAGAGGGCCCAATCAGGGCAGCCTGGGGGGAATTTGGGTCTCTGGGCTCCCGGGCGCGTACAAGGATGTTGCCGCCGTCGTCGACGCCACCGAAAAAGCCGGCCTAGCCAAGAAAATCGCCCGCCTCGAACCGCTGCTCTGCGTGAAAGGATAGGGAGTAGGCGTCGTCCCGACAGGCTTATCGTGGTTTGTGGTCGAGCCGCCGCGGACCTTTGTCTTCATTTGGCTTCGACTCTTTTCCGGGGAACTGGATGATCGTGGGGCTTTCGTCGGCTTGCGGCACTGCGTGCTCCTCGGCGACCGGGATGTAGGGGATCACACCCTGGGCATATGCCGCCTCCTGGATCTCGCGCGGCGCCGTGCGTGCATCCATCAAGAACCCGTTCACCTCGATCATCCAGGCGAGCGGGTTCTCCTCCACCCGGCTGTCTACGGTGTAGTCAGGATCGAACGGAATCAGATCGAGCGTCTCTTCGATGATTCGCTTCTTGGCCGACAGGGTGGCGGTACTGACACCGATCTTCTCGGCGAGGTCTCTCGTTGTCATAAAAGGCGGAAAACTGGGGTCTGTCAGAAAGTTGACCCAGCCGGCAGCGTAGACAATCCCTGCGGCCCACGTGAGAGGTTTGCCTCGCAGCAGCGGGCACGGTTCCGTGACCGCAAGGTCCTCCGCGAGGTCTCGGCAGACGACGGCGTATTCCTCGTCCAGATACTTGCGGCAGAAGGTGTCGGTGATGTCCGCGATTGTATCCAGGATCGACGCAATCTTGTTGGTTTCGTCGTTTCGGTTCTTTCGCTTGTTCATCTCATTCGGTCTCTGCCATCGGGTGCGTAAAGGGCCAATTCCTGCGTATGGCAGCCTTTCTGTATTCTGTTGGGTCCCGAAGGCGTCTGCAAGGAAAAACAATCTGGATCTTCCTTCGCGATGCGATGGGTGGCCAAAAGTGTTCTGTACGCCTTGATGCCACGATGGCCCGATGTTACAATCGCTACCTTCGTGGCGGGGAGAGTAGGTGTGAAGGGTAGCTCGAAGAAAGGAGTACCGCAATGCATGCACGTTCGTCAGCCGTTGTTGTTGGTCTTTCCGTGATGATTCTCTCCAGCGTGGCTTGGTGTGCTGAGCCGCTGGCGACGATTACGGTCGAGGCGGGGGAGTACACGCGGGTCGATACGCCGGTGTCGGTGCCACTGGCGACGGTGCCGGAGGCGGCGGCGGACCTTCCGCTGGCGCTGCAGGAGGTTCGTGGGTCACGTCGCATCACCGTACCGGCACAGCTTGAGTTGGGACCGGCGCCCCGGCTGCATTGGATTGTCTCGGGCACATTGCCGGCCGGGCAGACGCGAACCTATGAATTGGTCCTGGGGGATGCCCCGGGCGAGCGGCTGGTCCGGACCGTCCTGGGCGCCAAGGACCTGGAGATCAGCGTGGGGGACGACAAGGTCATGCGATTTCACCACGCGATCGTGCCGCCGCCGGAAGGGCAGAACGAGCTGTATAATCGCAGCGCGTTCATCCATCCCCTCTGGTCGCCCGCCGGGACCGTGTTGACGAACATCCATCCGAAGGACCACATTCATCACCTCGGGATCTGGATGCCCTGGACACACACGGAGTTCGAGGGCAAGCCGGTCGATTTCTGGAACCTCAAGGAAGGGCAGGGGACGGTTCGGTTCGTGAGATACCTGGGCACGACGACCGGCCCCGTCTACGGCGGGTTTCAGTCGGAGCAGCACCACGTGGTGCTGAAGACCGACGCCGGGGAGAAGGTCGTGCTCGACGAGGTCTGGGACGTCCGCGTGTACAACGTGGGCGGGCCGGACAAGGGCTGCTGGCTGATCGACTTCACATCGACGCAGCGGAACGTCGCCGACAGCCCGCTGACGCAGGTCCAGTACCGCTACGGCGGGCTCGGCTATCGCGGGGCCGCCGAATGGGATGAAGCGAACTCGGCCTACCTGACCAGCGAGGGCAAAGACCGTAAGAACGGCCACGCCACGCGGGCGCGCTGGTGCGACATGGCCGGCTCGATCGACGGCAAGTGGGAAGGCGTCACGATGTACAGCCATCCGAAGAACTTCCAGCACCCCGAGCCGATGCGCATCTGGCCCGAGGGGCAGGTGTTCTTCAACTTCTGCCCGTCGCAGGCGGAAGACTGGGAGATGAAGCCGGGCGAGGATCACGCGTTCCGGTACCGCTGGTTTGTGCACGAGGGCAAGCCGGACGTGGATACGATCGAGCGGATCTGGCACGACTACGCCGAGCCGCCGCAGGTGAACGTCGAGGTCAAGCGGCCTAAGGGTGCGATTGTCCTGTTCGACGGCAAAAACTTCTCTCACTGGCAAAAGGCCGGCGACGGCGAGATCGGCTGGAAGATCACCGGCGACGGCGCGATGCAGGTCGTCCCCAAGACCGGCAGCATCATGACGAAGCGCGACTTCACCGACTTCATGCTGCACGCCGAGTTCCGCACGCCCCAGATGCCGCCGGAAGTCAAAGGCCAGGGCCGCGGCAACAGCGGCATCTACATCCAGCGACGCTACGAGCTGCAAATCCTCGATTCCTACGGCCTGGAGCCGAAGAACAACGAGTGCGGCGGCATCTACACGTTCAGGGCCCCCGACCGGAACGTCTGCAAGAAGCCGGGCGAGTGGCAGAGCTACGACATCCTCTTCCATGCGGCCCGGTGGGCCGGCGAGGGCGCCAAAGCGGTCAAGACGCACAACGCCCGGATCACCGTGTTCCAAAATGGCGTGCTGATCCACGACGACGTCGAGGTGCCGAACAAGACCGGCGCCGGCCGGCCGGAAGGACCGAAACCCGCCCCGATCCTGCTGCAGGAGCACGGAAACGAAATGAGTTTCCGAAACATCTGGATTGTGCCCTTGCATTGATCAGGGATGATTGATTATTGACTCAAACTGACCGATTGTCGGAACCATGGCAAGAATAA
>CBFDDG010000570.1:0-3100 GCA_965603505.1 uncultured Phycisphaerae bacterium
TATTCGGCGATTCGGTAGCAGACGATCTCCTCCGTCTAGCGCACGAACTGCGAAAGGAACTAACTCGATGCGATTCACGACGCGCCGCCGGTTCATGATGACGGGGATCGCAGCGATCGCCGGCGGTTCCGCTTGGGCCCCGAGCGCTGCCGCCGGGGGATCCGATCAATATCGCGTGATCGATCAGACGCCGTTCCGCGGCCAAACACGCCGGTTGAAGCTGGCCCACAACGATCGCTACGTCGCCTCGCTGATCTTCTCGACCGACTATCCCACGCACTTCCGGCTGAAGCCCGAGCTCTTCCCCGTCTGCACTCCGGCCGGTCTGCCGGTCACCAGCTCGCATCAGTACTGCTTCATCCATCATCAATCGATCATGTGCGGCCACGGGAAAGTGCACGTCGAGGGCCGGGATCAGAACGTTGATTTCTTTCGCAAACTTCCCTTTCCCGATGCGGATCGTAAAGATCGCTGGCACAGCGATTTCAACCTCTTCACCATGGGGCCTTCGGGCATCCAACGCGTCACGGAAGCCCGCTGGACCGCCGGCGAACGGATCTCCATCGAGCTGACTCTGCAATGGGAGACGCGAAGGATGCATCGCGAGGCGGGCGACGCGGTCTTGATCGAGACGCGGCGGTACGTGGTTTTTCAGCGAGACGAGTCAACCGTCATCGACCAGTTCTCGCAATTGACGGCCGCCGATCGGCCGATCACGCTGCTGGCGGACCGGCATTCCCTGATGGGAGTGCGAGTCCACGATCTGATCGACGTGGAGGACGGGGGCGTCATGATCGACTCGGAAGGCCGAGTGAATCCTCAGGGAGACTACTGGGACGCCGACGGCGATCGCAAGGCGCCGCGGTGGGTCGACTGCAGCGGGCCCTTGGGGGACGCGACGGTCGGCATGACGCTTATCAGTCATCCGAACAACCTGCGCAATCAATTCTACGTCCGCGAGTACGGAGTGATGCTTGTCTCGCCTACGCTGGGCGACAGCGTGCATCTGCGGCAAGGCTCCAGTCTGAAGTTTGCGGCCCGCTTTGTCGCTCACGACGGGCCGTTAAACGTTCAAAGGGCGAATCAACTACAGGCCGAGTTCGCTTCGTCGTGAACGCCCATCCGTTCTGTCCGATTCCTGCCGGGTTGACAACGGAGAAGCCGGAGCGGATGCTGGAGTTATGCCTCCCAAGACACAGGGCCTGGAATGAGGAATGAAAGAATGACATCACCCGAGCCGTCCAACAGCGATGCTACGCGGATCCACCTCTTACTGGTCACACTCGTCGCACTTCTTTGCGCTCCTTGCAGCCATGCGACGGCCGCCGAATCCAAGCCGAACGTCGTCCTCTTTCTCGTGGATGACATGGGTTGGATGGACTGCGGGGCGTATGGCTCGGAGTATTACGAGTCGCCGAACATGGATCGGTTCGCCGGGCAGGCGATGCGGTTCACCGATGCCTACGCGGTGCCGCTCTGCTCGCCGACTCGCGCTTCGATTTTGACGGGCCAGTATTCTTCGCGACATCGAATCACCAGCGCCAGCGGGCATCGCCCCCCCGCCGCCCCGGATGCCTCACCCTATCCCGAGAAGGCCGCGCCCGGCCGTGCGCTGATCTATGCCCAGAGCAAGAACTATCTGGATCCGGAACTGGTGACGCTCGCGGAAGTGTTGCGCGAGGCGGGGTACCGCACCGGGCATTTCGGCAAGTGGCACCTCGGCCTGCTGCCCGAGTATTGGCCCAAGAAGCAGGGCTTTGAAACCGCGTGGCACTGCGCGCCCGATCCCGGGCCGCCGAGCTATTTTTCTCCCTACGGCGTGTACGCGGACGGCCGTCCCGCGGGGCAGCACAAGGTCGGCACCATCACCGACGGCCCCGAAGGCGAGCACATCACCGACCGCCTGACCGACGAAGCGATCAAGTTCATCGAGGCGCACCGTGACGAACCCTTCTATCTGAATCTCTGGCAATACTCCGTGCACGGACCCTGGCAACACAAAGAGGAGTACACGGCCAGGTTCGCGAAGAAGACCGATCCGCGCGGCCAGCAACGCAACCCGGTCATGGCCTCGATGCTGAAGAACGTGGACGAGAGTCTCGGCCGTGTCCTCGACAAATTGGACGAACTGGAGTTGACCGACAATACCCTGTTCATCTTCTACTCCGACAACGGGGGCAACAGCCATAGTTGGCGGGCGGGCGACCCGAAAGTCGAGAACCTGAAGCCGGGCCATCCGCTCTACGAAACGGTCCAGAGCTACCGGAAATGGGCCGGTCCTGAGCCGCCCACCAACAACGCCCCCTTGCGCGAGGGCAAAGGCCGCATCTACGAAGGCGGGCAGCGCGTGCCGCTGATGGTGCGTTGGCCGGGGAAGATCGAGGCAGGCTCCACCAGCGATGCCGTGGTCGGCGCCATCGATCTCTATCCCACCATCCTCGATGCGGTGGGCCTGGCAAAGCCGGCCGGACACGTCGTGGACGGCTTGTCGTTTCTGCCGGTCCTGACCCAAACCGGCAAACTCGAGCGCGACGCTTACTTCACGTGGTTCCCCCATTTGATCCCGGCGGTTTCCGTCCGTCAGGGCGATTGGAAACTGATCCGCCGCTTCGAGTCGCATCCGGACTATCCGGACCTGCTGGAGCTGTACAACCTGAAGGAGGACGTCGGCGAGACCACAAACCTGGCCGCGAAGATGCCGGACAAGTTGGCAAAGCTCAATGCACTGATCGACGGCTTTATCCAGGACACGGGCGCACTGGCCCCCAAGCCCAACCCGGCCTACGTCAAACCGAGGCCGACCGACCCAACGACGGGGCTTGTGCCGAGAATGTGCAGGATCAGGTTGGTCGACGGAGCCTTGCGCGTGGAAGCCGACGGCCCCACTCCTTTCCTGGGAACCGCGCAGGTCAGGCACGCCGGCCCGACACGGCTGAAACTCCGCGTCCGCAGCAGAGCCGGCGGTCCCGGCCGCGTGCGGTGGAAAACGGCCGGCCGGGAAGATTTTCCCGCCCAAGGGCAGGTTGTCGAATACACCCTGGCCGCGAGCGACGACTGGCAGGAAGTGACGGTCGACCTGCCCATCCAAGGTAAGCCCGGC
>CBFDDG010000571.1:0-3096 GCA_965603505.1 uncultured Phycisphaerae bacterium
TGCTCGGATACGCCGTCGGCAACTACGGTGCCTTTCTGGCGGCGTGGCTGTGCCACCTCGTGTCGTGACCCGTCAGAGCGGTTTGATGCGGAGGTTCCGCCAGCGGACTTGGTACGGCTTGAAATCCCGGCCGACGCCGTGAACCTGCAAGCCGATGATGCCCTTCGTATCGAGCGAGTCTTTCAGGTCGGCGCAGGGAACGCCGTTGACCCAGGTCTTGACCGAATAGCCTTTGCACTCGATTCGATACTTGTTCCACTCGTTGTCCTTGAAGGCTTTGCCGGCGGCCGGGTCTTCGCGAATATCGGCGACGAAGAACCCGCGCCGGGCCTCATCGTAAATGCCGCCGGAAGAGCGCGACCGGGCCGCCGCGATCTCCACCTGGTAGCCGTAGACGCGGTCCGCCGGGATCTTCCGCGCGCCCGGCTTGCCGGCATTGTCCCGAAACACAAACGGCGTCTCGGTCTTCGCAATCTGACTGCGAATCTGCACGCCGGAATTCAGATTCGGGTCGCATTTCACCTCGAACTCGAGGATGTAGTCCCCGTACTCCTTGTCCGTGCACAGAAACGAGTTGGGACTGCCCCTGACGGCGGTCCCCACGATCGTGCCGTCGGTTACGTGATACTTGGCGAATCCGCTGTGGACGGACCACCCATTCAGCGTCTTGCCGTCGAACAGCGCGACCCACCCCTCACTCTCCTGCGCCGATGCACAACCGACGACGTGAATCACCGACACGAAGCATGTGACCAGATACATCCATTTGCGTTGCGTGACCATTCTACGCCTCCTTAATCTCGTACTGATGTCGATACGTTCTCTCTGCCGCTGCACAGCATCTCACTCTATCGCCGCCTCCTCGCAGGTCGATTCCTCGCCGGTGTGCCCCATCGAGGCTTGGCCATCTGGGCATCCCAGCGGTCGAACGCCTGCTTCAACTCTGCGAACACTTCCGGCTTGTCCTGACGGCGGTCCTTGCTCTCGCCGAGATCGGCGACCAGGTCATAGAGCCCGGTCTCGCCGCCCATCGTCACCAGTTTCCAGTTCCCCTTGCGCACCGCATGATTCCGACCGGCCCGCCAGAACAGGATTTCGTGCGGCGCGTCGCGGTTCTGCCCCGTCAGATAGGGCAGCAAGTTCACGCCGTCGATTGGGCGATCCTTCGGCGGCTCGACGCCGGCGGCCGCAGCGACTGTGGGCAGGATATCCAGTGCGATGACCGGACGCTCGTAGACCTGTCCGGCTTTGAGCCGCTCCGGCCACTGGACCATGAAGGGAACGCGAATGCCACCTTCGTACATGGTTCCCTTCGTCGCGCGCAGCGGGCCATTGTCGGAGCCATTTGCCTGGGTCGGGCCGCCGTTGTCGTTGACGAAGAACAGTAGGGCATCCTTGTCGATGCCAAGTTCCCTGAGTTTGGACAGGACCTTGCCGATCCCCTCATCCATGGCCGTGAGCATGCCGGCATAGGTACGCCGCTTCGGGGCCTTGATGCGCTGGAAACGGTTCTTATGCCGCTCGGGCCCCTGCATCGGCGTGTGGACGGCATTGTACGCGAGATAGAGGAAGAACGGCTCTTTCTGGTGTCGATCGATGAAAGCCACGGCCTCGCGCGAGAAGGCGTCCGTCAAGTACTCCTTCTCATCAACCGGCTCGGTGCCGCGCAGGATCGGATTGAACGTGCCGAGCCCCGGATCGACGTACGAATGGCCGCCGTGCAGGAAACCGAAAAATTCATCGTAGCCGCGTTTGAGCGGGTGGAAATGCGGGGCCATCCCCAGGTGCCATTTCCCGACGGCGCCGGTGACATAGCCCGCCGACTTCAGCACGTTCGCGATCGTAACCTCAGACAATGGCAGGCCGACGTGCTCCTGCAGGCCTTGCGGCGGCGGCCCCGTGTTGTACTCGTGCCCGAATCGCTGCTGATACCGACCCGTAGCCAGCCCGGCCCGCGTGGGACTGCACACGGGGCACGAAACGTATCCGTTCGTGAATCGAACCCCGTGGGCGGCGATCGAGTCGATGTTGGGCGTGGCAATGTCCTTGCCGCCGTGGCAGCCGATATCCGCATAGCCCATATCGTCGCTGACAATGACGACGATATTGGGCTGTTTCTCGCGACTCGGCTGGGCCTGCGCCAGGCAGGGACGTTCGAGGACTTTCGTCAGGACCGTGGCCGAAGCCGCCGCCGAGGCGGCACGTTGCAGGAATTGTCTTCTCGTGTGCATGTCCATCCCCATCCTTTCATTCGTCGCATTCAGCATCTGTCAGAAATGTCAAAGCCGAGTCCTGACGCGCGATTATACCATGTTCGCGAACTCCTGGATATGGATGCGGCGGGAATCCACCTGAAATCGTCGGGATCCGATCCCTGTCTCAGCAGCAAGAATAGGGCTCGCCCGTCCGTTCGGCAGCCCGTCTATGCCGAGGCAGCCCACCTTCCTGTTCCTGTCAGTACTGCGCGACGATCTCTTGCCGCCCCTCAATCGCGCCCGGCAGGACAATCCACTCCTTGCCCGGATTGGTCTTGTCATACGCTTTGCCGTTCAGCAAGACGCTCTTGATGGGCCCGGCCTCCGGATGGCGGATGCGAAGATAGATGGCCCGCGGTCGCTTACGCGTGGGAGGGTCGAACGTCACCTTGATGTTTCCTTCAGCCGCGCGGGACTCATACTGTAAGGACAGCGGGCCATAACACGACGCGGCTCGCTCGATCCCGATTCGCCGGCCCTCGGCGAGCCAGTAGCGCGGGATCGCCTGGCCGAGATAAAGATCGTCGCCTTGCTCGTTCACGAACATCAGTCGCAGCCAATACGTCGACTGGGCCTCGTCGGAACTCTTGAAGTGGTCGCCGCGAGGATGGCCCAACTCGGGGAGCGAGTGCTCGTTGCACATGCGGATCTCGGGATAGAAGGCCGAGGCGAAGCCGTTGAAATAGGCGCGGATGTAGTGCTTGACGTCGTCGCGCCACAGGTACGGCAGCGGGCCGTCGAGCAGGTTGGCCTGCATCGAGAAGCCGCCGCGAGAGAACCAGAAGGCGTCGTAGGCCGGGATCGAGTAGCCGTAGCGGTCGGAGATGTAGAGGTTGTCCTC
>CBFDDG010000572.1:0-3080 GCA_965603505.1 uncultured Phycisphaerae bacterium
AATCCAAATAATCCAAGCCCGAATGTCCGAAACGTCGGGCCTTCGGCCCGTTTTGGGGATTTCTGTCATTGTGAAATTCAGGTTTGTTTAGGTTTCGGGTTTCGTGCTTCGAGTTTCCCGACCGCGGTGGGAAGGGAAATGACGCTCGCGGGAGCGACGCTATGGCTCGGTGATCTCGAAGGGTATGGCGGGTAAGACGCCCAGCGATACGCGACGCTTTTTGCCCTGCGGCTTGCCATCCGGACGTGTGCGGGCCCTCATGGCGAAGGCATTGACGATCAGGTTCCCTTTCGCCCCGGGCTTGATCTCGGCGGCGTCGCTTTGCAGGATGAGCTCCAGGCCTTGGCGATTCGGGGAGGCGCTCCGGATGGCGATTCCCTCCGGCGGCTCGCTGATGTCGAACTGAACGTTGTTCGCGAACATGCCTCTGCGTCCGGCGATTCGCACCCGGGCCGTCCCACGGGACGGGATTTGGATGGGAGTGTCGTCGAGGATTCTCACCGGGGCCATGCGCCGTTCGGGCCCTGTCACGACCACCCTGAGATCATCGGCGGGAACGAGATGGCGGTAGAAAAAGGCCTGCATCAGGTCGTCCGCCGGCACGGCCGGACGGGTGACCTGGCGCCCGTCAATTGTAGCACGGCCTTCCATGCGAAGACTCACCGGCTCTTTCGACGGCGTCGAGGGGACGGTTAATGTAAGCTGCGCCCGGTCCTGCCCGGCCGGAAGCCAGCCGCTCAATGCGAACCCATCCGGGGCATCTTTCAACGCCATTGCGATATCGCCGGCAAATCCGTCCTTTCGGATCGCGTATACCGTGACGGGAAGGGTCATGCCCGTGCGGGCGTTGATGCTGGAGGGCACGATGCGCAGCTCGAAGTCGGGGCGAGGCGGGCTGAGACGAAGGCGATAGGCATACGCCGGACCGCCCTTGTGCTGAGCATCCCCCACGTGAAGGGAGTAAGTGCCGTCCGCAGGAAGCGTGGCGTGGAGCCAGGAATCCGCATGATGCGTGGTCAGCCCGGCGGACTTGTCCTCGTGATCGTCATTGAACGCCAGTTGTCGCCCCGCCGGGTCGATCAGCTTGAGTACGGAGTCCACCGGCGAATTCAATCGGCGAGCGCAAACTTCCGCGACGACTTCGTCGCCGGCGCGGCCTTCGAAGCAGAACACGTCCCAATCACCCGCCGGGTCGATTCGCCCGTTCACGATGAGTGGAAGCGTGACCGATTGGGTGTCCTCCGGCTCGTTGTTGGGCTCCTGTTCCAGGCACTCCGACAGCGTGTCCACGGCAAACGGCACTCGGTTAGAAACCCACGGCCCCTCGCGCACGGAAAGTGGATGGATTCCGGGCTCACGGATGTCAGGGCTGAGCTTGGCCGCAGGAAGGTTCCAGCCCTCGACTTCGACGGATGTTCTCGTGCCGGCCGGGCCGCCCAGCGGGAAGATGCTCGTTACAAACGGCAGCTCGCCCAAGGTGAGACGATATACGAAATCCTCTCGCCCGCGGTAGATGGCGTCTCGAATCTCGATCACGTATTCGCCGTCCTCGGGGACGTCGTAGTACAGGACCGGGTCCGGATCGAAACGGTAGTCGTCGGCAAATGCAAGTTCCTCTCCCTCTCCGTTGTAAAGCGTCAGCGTGGCCTGGAACCAGCCGGGAACGGCGTCGGCCAGATACGGGATCAATTCCCGCGCGCGGGCCACCGCCACCAACTGCTGTCCGCGGCGCGCCTGGAAGCGAAATCGATCCACGTCGCCAGGCAGGATCTGGCCGTTGACGACAGCCGGCAACGTGACGTTCTTAGCCACCTGGGTTGCGTTGTTCTTCGGTTCCTCCTCGCAAACCTCCGACAATTGACCGACGCAGAAGACGAGCGGGTTCGACAACGCGGACGGCGTTTCCAGCCGCAACTCTCGCTCCCCAGGCTCCACACCGGCGGCCATCGTGACCTCGACAACAACGGTTTCGGCGATCACGGGATTGGCGTTTCTGTTGAACGTGGCGAGCTTGCTCCTGAGTTCCGCGATCTCCTTGGCGGCCTCGGCGTCCCCCTTCTTCTTCTGCAACTCCCGCAGCCTCTGTCTCAACTCGTTGGCCTGTTTCTGCGTGAGAGGCTTGGTGTGTTTGACGACCGCGACTTCGACGCCGTCACCGGAGACGTGCACGTTGCGCACGCCGTCCAGATACTGCCCGCCGATGGTGACCTGAAACGTAGTGCCCTGCCCACCGCCGGCCGGATACACGTAGCCGATGTGGGGTAGTCTCTGCGCCAGCGCCGCGGGCACGTGCGCGAGGCACAGCACGAGACACGAAGTCATAAGCCGTCGGGATGGACTCATAAGGCGCTCCACCACTTACATGATCTCTTTCAGACGCCCGCCCGATTTCATACCCTCTGCGGCCGACGGCATCACGCGAACCGTCAGGCCCTGAGGATGGGGCAAGGTCGCCTCGGGGTCGATACCAAGCAATTCGTACATGCTGCCGATAAGGTCAACCGGATACACGGGGCGCTCCTTCACTTCTTCGCCTTTTTCATCGGAGGCCCCGAGCACGCGGCCGCCTTTGAATCCGCCGCCGGCCACGACGGCGGAGAAGACCTTGCCATAGTGGTTGCGTCCGCCACTCCAGGGCGGGTCCCACAGAATTCGGGGCGTTCGACCGAACTCACCGCTCCACCAGACGATGGTACTGTCGAGCAACCCGCGATCCGACAAGTCCTGTAGCAGGGTCGCCATGCCTCGATCCATCTCCGGCAGTTTGCGGCGCATGGTCTGAAAATGCTGTTTGTGGGTATCCCAGCCCCTGTAATTGATGGTGACGTACGGAACGCCGCGCTCGACAAGTCGCCGCGCCATCAGGCAGGACTGGCCGAATGTGTTCCGGCCGTACTGCCCCCTCAACTCGTCCGGCTCCTGCGAGAGATCGAACACCTTGGCCCCTTCGCCCAAGATCAGATCGTACGCCTGCTTTTCGCACTGCTCCGAAGCCACCAACTCCGGATCGTCCTTCATCGCATGTTTCAGCGTGTTCAGTTTCTGGAGGAAATCGCGACGGTTCTGCTGCCGCTTTTCGG
>CBFDDG010000573.1:0-3069 GCA_965603505.1 uncultured Phycisphaerae bacterium
CGCCCGGCATCATGGGGTTGGCGGCGAACGAGTTCGAGCCGGTCAGGGCACGATAATTGGGTAACGGCATATCGTTGACGGCCAGCTTCTCCTCCTCGGGCCAGCGCAGGTAGAAACAATTGTCCCACTCCTTCACCTCCGGAGAAAGCTGCAGGAGCGTCTGATGGGTCTTGTTGCGGACGCACTCGCAGAAGATGTTGCGGCGCGCAATGGCCGGCGAATCGCACTCGAGCTGCCGCAGTATAGTCATAATGCACACGTTGTTCTCGACGACCGAATCGGGACAGTCGCTCAGCGATACCGACGACCATCCCCCGTGCACCACGCAGTTCTTGACCAGCATCTCCGGGCTCTCAATGGCGTTAACCATGGTATTGAGGCACCGCGTGATCTGCACCCGCGGGCTTTGGCGCACCACGAACCCCTCACGCCAGAAGCTCTGCCCCCGGAAATATAACCCGTCGAACCGGTTATCCGGCTTCACCACAACCTCGAAGGACCGGGGCAGGTTCTCACCCCAGTGCACCGCCTTCTCACCCGTGACACAGCGAAATGTGATGGGACGGTCTTTGGTCCCTGCCACGCGGATACGCACCGTTTCGTTGTATTCGCCGGCGGCGATCAGGACCGTGTCGCCGGGACCCACCCGGTCCGCGGCGCGGCACAGCGTCCGAAACGCCTTCTTGCGGTTCAGGCCGTCGTTATCATCATGGCCGTCTGGCGCCACATAGTATACCCGCGGCTCGGTCGGCCTGGAGGCGGTCTTGAACGTCAGTGGATCGCCTTCCGGCCGAAGCACGGGCAGGAATATCCCTTCCCGCTTATTGGAGGCATCCGCCGAAACAATCTTGAAATAGTACCTCTGGCCAGGCTCAAGGCCGGTAAGACTATACGTGTTAAAACGTTCGTAACCTCTGAAATGGCCCACGGTGTTTTTTTCCGGCGTCTCGCCCCATGATAGCGAAAAGGTCGCCGGCCGCGTAGTCCACCACTCGATATTGGCACTGGTATCGCTCACCGAATGGAGGAACGGGCCGACCAGATCCACGGTCTTCGGGGCGGCATCGTATTCGTGATGAATCCCCAGCGCCGTGCTGGCCGGACCAGCGCTTCTGAACAGAGTGTCGTCTTCGAGGCGCGGCACGCCTTTTCCCATGACAAGTTCCGGCGTCAGCGTTTGGGAATAGCTGTCATGCCGTTTCTGCAGGTCGGCAAAGGACCATGTGGCGCCCTTGACCTCCCAGCATTGTGCCGTGTCCTGGTAGTTGTTGTAGTCCGAATAGCGGATCGCATCAGTTGTATCGAGCAGGACGGCGAACTTGCCGGCATTGGCGTAGATATTCCCGCTCAGCATCACCGCCTCGGTATTCGCCAGATGCAGCGGCACGCGCGCAAACACCGAGTGCGTGACCCTCAAATCCTTGACCTTGTCCGCCTTCAGCCCGTCCACAGAACCGAAAAACCTGCAATTCTTGAACCTCACACCTTGGCTGTCGCTCAGGACTGCGCCCCGGGCGAAATTCAGGCGTTCAAACACAATCCCCGCGCCGCCGGCTACGGTCAGCTCACCCGTGATCACCACCGTCCCGCGGCCGCGGCCAAGAACCCTGATGGACGTCATCCCGTCGCCCGTCTCGCTCCACCGCACGGCCTCATATTCACCCTCGGACAGATAGAGCGTATCTCCCGGCCGCAGGCCCTTAAGCCCGCGCGCCAGCGAGCGCCAGGGTGTACGCATGGACAATCCGTCGGCCCGGTCGTCGCCGGAAGGCGACACGTAGAAAATGTTCGCCTTGTACTGATACGGACCGCGGTCGCTTCCGTCCGGGGCCGTGCTGCGAAACCGCGAATCGGGCTGTAGCCGAAAATCCATGTTGAGCGGGTCGGCGAACTCGAAATCCCTGTCCAAATTCTCTTCACGCAGGAAGAGGATATTGTGTTCGGGCGCTTTGGATTCGCGGTCATATTCATTGCCGCCGCCGATCAAGTTGTGGAACATCTTGCTGTTTCGGATGAACCCCAGTCCCACACAGTTTTCCAATGTTCCCGGCTCGTCGCGACCCGGCTTGATGGAATAGTCGAAATTCTGTCCCCAGGAGATATTGTCCTTGATCAGGAGCGGCCCCTTCATCGAATGGTAATGCATAACGCCGAAATGTTCATCACCTTCGCGTATATTCTTGTATGTGTAGCAGTTGCGGATGACGTCGTTGTTGGCGGTGTAGCGCACGATCCCGCCAAAGTTGTTCCCGTAACACACACAATTCTCGATCACGTTATCCGATCCGCAATCGTCCCCGCTGGTACCTTCAGTCGGCACCATCTGAATGCCACCGACGTTCATGAAGCAGACGCAGTTGCGGACCACGCACGAAACGGGAGCCGTCAGCACTATGCCCCAGCCGGGATGGAATCCGGTCGCAGCCAATCCATCGATAGTGACCCGTTTGGGACTGTTGAGTTCAAGGCCGCTGTTTTCATTCACGGACACCGTGTAGCGGTACTGATCCGGGCTGTTCAGTCCCGGGTTGGAGATGTAGAGCATCCTGGCATCAGCGTCATAATGAAAAAAGCCGGGATCGAACTCCAGTTCCGCGACGTTGGCCCTGGAGACCAATGTGTGCATTGTGTTATGCTCGAAGATGGCATTCGGCTTCCCATCGAACGGTGCGGCATAGACGAAGTGGTAACCTTCGACCTTCTTGAATTCCGGCGCGGGCACATCGCCGCGCAGAACGACCGTGCCCGGTATCTCCGCCCGGATAATCGTTTCCACCCTGAGATCTCCGAGCCCGGAAACCTTGACGTTCTCGTGATACTCCCCCGGGCCTATGGTGAGTATGTCGCCCGGCTGAAGCGCCTCGACGGCTTTCTGTATGGATCGAAAGGACGTCGCCCTGGTAGATCCGTCCCGCGTGATCGTCATCCGGCCCGGCTTGCTCGCGGCAGGCCTCCTCAATTTCGGAGCGGAGGCGTCTTTCTCTTTTCCTTCAGGACCAAATCCGCACACTGCGACACATACACACAGAACACCGAGAATGTTCAGTCCTTTTCCCATATCTGCATCTT
>CBFDDG010000574.1:0-3064 GCA_965603505.1 uncultured Phycisphaerae bacterium
CCAGTCCAGCGTATCGGGCACGACGCTGCCCTGCACGAGCGGCTTGTCGATCCAGTAGTTCTTCCGCGAATACGCGACCACTTCCCGGATGGGCCCGACCGATCGCGCCAGGCCCCAGTCCCTGAGCATGGCCGAGCTTCGGCCGGAATGGCCCTGGTGGCCCATCTGCGTCACCACCTTCGGCTGCTTCCTCGTCTCTTCGACCAGCATACGCACTTCGTTGACCGTGTGGCAGAGCGGCTTCTGGCAATAGACGTGCTTGCCGCGCCGAATGGCGTACGTCGAGATCGTGTAGTGGTTATGCTCCGGCGTCGCCACGAGAACGGCGTCGATCTCCTTGCCGATCTTATCGAACATCACCCGGTAGTCCGTCCAGAGCTTGATCCCATGCAGGCTCGTGCGTTTGGCGATCTGTTTCTTGTGCCAGGCCTCATCGACGTCGCACAGGGCGATGACGTTGTCCGTCCCCGCGAGGTACTCGGTATTGCTCGAACCCTGCATGCCCACGCCGATGCAGGCGATGTTGAGCTTGCTGTTGGGCGATGGGCCGGCTTTCAGGATGTTGAACGGCGCCACCCCGACGGCCGATGCGGCCAACGTGCTCTTGAGGAAATCACGGCGTCTGACTGATCTCATGACCTGTGCCTCCACCTTCAATGGGATCTGAAAACATGCTGTTGTTGTCGTGTCTGCACAGACGACACCCTACCACAAAACGTCCCCCGCGCCAACCATCTTCCACACCCAACGCACATTGCACCGCCAGGGCCATCGTGAGGCGGCTCGCGAGAGAAGGTGGACAACCGGTTGTCCCGTCGGAGGGGTACTTCGTAACCGGGACGGAAGGTCCGCTCAAAGAAGGCGGACTCGAACGAGCGGCGGACTGGGCCGGGGAAATCCTCGGCAGACTCTGAACACACAGCAACCTTCAACTCACTTAGAGGTTGCTTCTGATATCGTCCAGAGAATGCTTGGCGTCCGGGTCGGTGGTGAAGAACTTCTGGAGCTTGTCACATGGATATTCGGGGCAGTGGGCACACGTCGGGTAATCCCTCTCCCGCGCACACTTGCGGATCTCGCACTTGCGACAACCGGAGAACAATCTTCCGGCCGGCGTCCGGCATCCATCACAATCGGTGATGTCTTCTGGCTTCAGATTCATATTGTAGTGCTCGCCGGCAAATTCTGCGATCCTGGCTCTCGTCTTTGTCTGTTCTTGCCGGTCGGTCTCCCTGGTCGCCAAATAGATGGGGCAACTGTCGCATTTCAAGCCGCAATAGGCCATCAGTTCGGGGATTTCCATCTCAATGCCCTTCCGCGAAATCGATCATCTTGCAGGTCTCGTGAAGCCCAACCACGTATACGCGCTTTCCGCACAGCATCCACGGCCATTATCACCAGCGGAAGAAACGGTAGGGGTCGTCCCATTCTTCAGGCTCGTCCAGGTAAAAGCCGTGAAGCCATCGGCCGGGTTCGTCGCTTTCCGCCGGGGTCGAGAATCGGGTCAGCAACGGTGCGTCCCCGCTCACTCCCAGGCTGCCCAAGAGCCGCGTCACAAGGAAGCTGGTACGTCGGAACGTCCTCTTGAGACCGTAGTTGTCTCGGTATTCGAATTGCCACGGCGCCAGTTGGCAGAAGACCACGTTGGCGCGCGAAGTGGCGGCGAGCACGCCGTTGCCCACAGTCTCTGCGTCCCCGGACACCAGCGGGATCGTGCGCGGGTCGCGGTTGTGCACGTCCGCCGGCCCAACGCCCACGAGCAGCGAGTTCGCTCCTGGCGGATCGAAGTACGCACTGATGTGTTCGGCTCGATTCATCGAGACCTTGAAGGGCAGGATTGCATCCGTATCTTCCCGTGCCAGGCCGATGGCGAGCAGGTGCCCGCCCGCCTTCAGAAAGGCCTCGACGGCTCTCCTGTGCGCCGAGAGGCCCTTGCTGCCCGGCCCGACGATCAACACCTGGTCCGTCTTCAGTTCGCCGCCGTCGTAGGAGCCGAGGCGGAATCCCGCCGCCTGGAGATGAGCCTTACCCGCCGGCTCGCCAACGTAGAGCGCGTCGCGTCGGGGCGATGGCTTCCACGCACGGACGTATTCGAGCAAATTGGCGGCCAATGTCTGTGCCGCGGGATCGGTTTCGGTGCGGCCGGTGACGTCCATCTGGCAGAACAGCACCATCCCCTGGCCTTCCCGGTATTCCACCAGCGGGCTGTACTGGAGGCTGAATCCGCCATCCACGATGGGCAGGAAGTCGCCGCACGCGGGTTTTTCGATGAGGACCGAGGCGACGTTGCCCCGGCAGCCGCAGCGCCACGCGCGGGTCACCGGGATGCCGCACCAGGTCACGGTCGGTGCGCCGTTGAACTTGGGATTCAGCTCGTACTTCAATTGCGGCGGAAGGATCGTCGCCTCGCCGCGCCAGTCTCTCAGGTGCTCCGCCTGGAGGCCCGCCAGGACGGGATGATCGGGCACACGGGCGAAGACGTTTCGCAGGCCGTACTCCGCCACGCGGAAGCCGAAGCGTTTCTCCAGCACGTCCGCCGACTGCTCGAACACGAGCACTCGCAGTCCGTCTCGCACACGGCCAATCTCCGGCGCCGGCCCGTCCACCGTCAGGGCGCCCTTGCCGACGACCAGCACTTCGTGCACGCCCAGGTCCGCCTTTGCATCCACAGTGTCACAGCGGACGCCCATATTCTTGAGCAACTCCGTCGTTTCCCCCTTGGGATCGAACACCGCGACTTTGATCCCGGCACGCGCCAGCGGTGGGCGCGGAAGGACATGGATCGTGAACTCGTCTTCCTGAGTTTTGCCCATGTTGAAGATTGCCTTCGCGCTGAGCTTGTAGGCACCGGGCTCAATGGTCGCCGGGAGGGCGAAGCGCAGCGGTATCCGCGCTTGCTGCCCCGTCTCCACGGCAACCGTATCGCGGCCAGTAAGCGGCTGGCGCAAAGCCAGCGACCACGAGCACTCGCAACTCACCGGCACGCGCGAGTTGTTGATCACGATGATCTGCTTTTCGACCGTCTCGCCGGGGACAAAGAGGTGGTCCTTGCTGGTGAAGCGAG
>CBFDDG010000575.1:0-3063 GCA_965603505.1 uncultured Phycisphaerae bacterium
GTATCCGGGACTGTTTCTGTTCTATGCCGTGCCGGCCAGGGGACGCAGCAACGAGGAGTGCGAAGAGGCGCTCTATGTGGAGATTGAACGGCTCAAGAATGAGCTGGTGACACAGCAGGAACTGGAGAAGGCCAAGACGCGAGCTCGGGCCGGCCTGATTCGGCAGCTTGATTCCAACTCCGGGCTCGCCCAGCAGTTGACGTTCTACGAGGTGATTACCGGCGACTGGCGCGATCTGTTCAAACAGTTGGAGCAGATTGACCGGGTGACTGCCGACGACATCCAGCGCGTCGCGAAGACCTACTTCACGACGAAGAACAAGACGGTGGGCATCATCAAGACGACATCCAGCGACAAGGAATCCTGAATCGGGAGCGGCTAAGATGAAGATTATGAAATCATTGGCGGCGCAGACTGCTTTGTGGCTCATTCTGACAGCGTGTCTCGGGGGTGGGGTCCTCGCGGATGAGAGCGTTCCGGATTATAAGGAGCTGGTGTATCCAAGGCTGCGCGACATTGTCGTGCCCGAGGTCGAGCGTTTGACCCTGCCGAATGGGATGCGACTGTTCCTGCTGGAGGATCACGAGCTGCCGCTGATCAGGGTCTCGGCGCGGATTCGCGTCGGGTCGATTTACGAGCCGGCGGACAAGGTCGGCCTTGCGGAAATCACGGGCGAGGTCATGCGCACCGGCGGCACGACGAGCAAGACGGGCGATGAGATCGACGAAGAGCTGGAGCAGATTGCGGCCTCCGTGGAGACCAGCATCGGTCTCAGCTCGGGTGGGGCGTCGGTGTCGGTCCTGAAGGAGGATATCGACAGGGGATTGGCTATCCTGGCGGACGTCCTGATGCATCCGGCGTTTCGCGAGGACAAGATCTTCCTGGCCAAGATGCAGCATCGCAGTGCGATCTCACGCCGGAACGACTCGCCGGGGCAGATCGCCGGGCGGGAATTCAGCAAGCTGATCTATGGTGCGAACACCGTGTACGCCCGGCACACCGAATACGCCACGATCGACAGCATCACGCGGGATGATCTGGTGGCGTTTCACGAACGCTTCTACGGACCGAACAACATGATGGTCGCCGTATGGGGCGACTTTGACGCCAAAGAGATGATCGCGAAGATCAGGAAGGCCTTCGAGGGCTGGGAAAAGATCGATCTGGAGCTGCCGGAGACGCCGGAGGTTGCTTACGCGTGGGAGTCCACGGTCAATGTTGTTCCCAAGAGTGACATCAACCAGTCGAACATCTACCTTGGGCACATCGGCGGGCTCATGAGCGATCCGGACTACTTCGCGCTGACCGTGATGAACCGGATTCTTGGCGGCGGCTTCACCGGGCGGCTGTTCAAGAACGTGCGGTCGCGTCAGGGATTGGCGTACTCGGTCTTTGGCACCTATTCGGCTAACTTCGATCATCTCGGCACGTTTACTGTCGGGTGTCAGACGAAGTCTGAGAACACCGTCCATGCCATTCGCGCGATGATCGACGAGGTCAAGAAGATCAAGGCCGAAGAGGTGACGGATGAGGAGCTGGCGATTGCCAAAGAGAGCTATCTCAATTCGTTCGTTTTCAATTTCGACAGCAAGGGCGAGATCATCAACCGCCTGATGACCTACGAGTACTACGGCTATCCGGTGGATTTTCTGCAGCGGGCCAAGGAACGAATCGAGCGAGTGACAAAGGCGGACGTCCTGCGGGTCGCGAAGAAACACCTCCGGCCCGACAGCGTGCAGATCCTCGTCGTCGGCCGCCCGGACGACTTCGACCAGCCCCTCTCCACGCTCGGCGACGTGAACGAGATCGACATCACCATCCCCCCGCCGAAGCAGTAGTGCAGGGGGGAACTGCACTGGTACGAAGCTCATGGCGTTGGCCGCAAAGAGGTGAAGGTTAGATGCTACCTCGACTGATATGAGCACTCAAAAGAGACAATTCGCTATGTGCGTTGATGACACCGATTATGAGGCGTCGCTGATTGGGCTTATTGAATTGATGGAGCAGAGGCCAAGCCTGCTTCAGCCAGGGCAATGCAATCCGCATACGAAGGAGGGGGTGATCTTGATTCCTGCCATCTTCACCACGGCGAAGCTATATGGGTGCGATTGTATCTTGTCGCGGGCTGATCTCCAAACTGGAGAGATTGACATAACCGATGCAAGATTGGTGGAAAAGCCCTGGGTATACTTTCAATACCACGTGTCACCGGGGATAAGACACACCGGTGCATACCGGCACACAATCAACACAATCGCAGATGCTTTGGACTATGAATACGTTCGTACAATTCCGATTGTATCAGCGCATGGGATAAAAGAATTCCTGCAGAGTTTCAGACCGTGGGAAACAGGTATGAAATGTGACTGAGTCGTGCGAAGGCAACTCGCTGAGGAAGGGGGCCCACGTACTCCTTCCAATGGCGCACTGTGAGTATCTGCGGTCAAGGTATGGTTCAGGGGAGAAGGGCGTTGACGGGGCGTGGTGGCGGGCTTATAAGGGACATCATGTTGCCGGTTGGGCATTTTGCTGGTTTTCATCCGACAAGGGGCAGAAGCATGATGCAGACGCGAAGAGAGTTCCTGAAGATGACGGGTCTGGCAGGCGGCTCGGCGATACTTTCCTCACTTCTTCCGGGCTGTCAGAGCTCGCAGAGGAGGCTGGGAGAGGTGTCGCTGCCGGATAAGCCGAATATTATTTTCATCCTCGCGGATGATCTGGGCTACGGCGATCTCGGCTGCTACGGGCAGCAGGTGATTCAGACGCCGAACCTGGACCGGATGGCGGTCGAAGGGATGATCTTCACGGATCACTACGCCGGCAGCACAGTCTGCGCTCCGTCCCGATGCTGTCTGATGACGGGGCTGCACACGGGGCACGCCCACGTGCGCGGCAATGCGCGCGTCCCTTTGCGGCCGGAGGATGTCACTGTGCCGGAGCTGCTGAAGCAGGCCGGCTATACGACGGGCATCATCGGCAAATGGGGCCTCGGTGAGCCGGACACCACCGGCATCCCGAATCGCAAGGGCTTCGATCACTGGTTCGGCTACCTGAACCAGCGGC
>CBFDDG010000576.1:0-3062 GCA_965603505.1 uncultured Phycisphaerae bacterium
TCAAGATCTCTGCGGCCGTCTTCCGCAACTGGCCCGTGGATCGCGACGTGGTGGGGCAGGACTGGAAGCTATGGTGCGAAAAGGGCTATCTCGATTTTGTCTGCCCCATGGACTACTTCTCCTCCAGCGCCACCTTCGAGCGCGCCGTGGTAAACCAGCTTGAATGGGCCGGTGCAGTCCCCTGCTATCCGGGAATCGGCCTGAGCGTGTGGAAGGATCCCGCGGACATCGCAAAACTCATCGAGCAGATCGACATCACGAGGAGGCTCAACACAGGCGGCTTCACGGTATTCAACTACGGTCCCCAGGAAGCCCGCGACGTACTGCCCCTGCTGGGCAAAGGGATGACCAGAGTGGAGAAGTAGACTCGTCTTCCCGTGATGGGGCTGCTCCTCGAGAGATTCGACGGCCTTGCATGAACGCTGATAAACTCAGCCCGGCCTTCGGCCGGAGCCAAAGCGTTTAACGCTTTGAGGGGTACCAGCGGGAATTCGGGATCGCAGCGCCGAGAGATCGACGCGGGGGACCTTCCTGCTGCCTGCGCGAGACGATCCTCCTCCGCCGGCACCCGGATGCGATAAACGCCGTCTTTGTTTCTGATCCACGCTACTGGACGATGGCGCCGGCGTCGATGGTGAAGTTGTCGAGCCAGGCGTCGCCGGCGGTCAGGGCCATGCCGTCCTCGGAGCCGCCGCCAAGGGTGATATAGACCGACCCGCTCTGCCAGCGGCCCTGGACCAGTCCCGCGACCGTCCACCGCGCGTTGGCCTCGCCGCAGCCTGCATCGCTCAGGTGCAGCTCGTCGGTCTGGGGGTCGTATGAGACGTACAGCGTTCCATCGTCCGCGAACCGGTCGGCGACCTTCTCCTCTACCCACACGCCATCGCGGACCTCGTACAGATAGAAGGGATCGGCGTCGAACGCCCCGACCTCGAACTGCGCCCACTGCGTGACGGGCTGATCGAGGGTGGGCACCAGACCCAGCGTCACCCGCCCATCGCCCACGCCCACCTTGCTGAAGTGGAAATCTACGCGAACGGCGAACGCCTTCGTGGCATCCAGCCGCCAGCCGTCGGAGACGTAGAGCGCATCGACATCCTCCATCTGCCCGGTCGTATGCGCCTCCAGCCGTCCGTTCACTTCCTCCAGCCAGACCCATTCCGGTGTCATCTCATACACGAACCACAACGGCCCGGCCTGGCCATCCTCGAAGTCATCCGCCGGAAGCTCCCACCATAACCGTGGATAGTCCCGCCCCTCCAGAATCCACCAGATGTCCTCCACACCGTTATCCGTCTCCCCTACAAAGTCCCACCCGGCGTCGAGGAATGTTGCTGCGATTTGCATCTCGGCCGTGATGAGACCAGTGCCGCCGCAACTAACGATCATCTCGCTGGTGTCGATGTCCCAGAGGCAATCCTCAATCGTGCACTCCATGCAGAGGCCGACCAGCCCCCCAACGTCTGTGCCGCCCGTTACCCTGCCAGTGGCGTAACTGTGGCGAATCGTCGCTCCGTGACAGCGTCCGATCAAGCCGCCGACCTCCTTATTACTCTCAACGTCGCCCTGTGCGTAGCAGTCGTTGACATCGCCTCCCACCATTACTCCTACCAAGCCGCCGGTGACACCAACTTCGTTGGGGCCCGAAAAGACCGGCCCGGTCGCAAAGCTCCTATGGATTGTGCCTTGGCCGTCACTATACCCCACGAGGCCGCCAACGTGCCGATTTCCGGAAACCAGGGCTGTAGAGGAGCAGTCATAGACATGACCTCCGTCGTTTTGTCCCACGAGGCCGCCAACACAATGGTTACCAGCAACTTCCCCGGTCACGTGGCAATTCTCTATGGCACCCTCATTGCATGCCGCAAGGCCCCCAACGAACGTACCGAAAATATGACGCTCAATAATCAAATTCTCCATCCGGAGGTTGGCGATCTTGCCCTCGCTACGCAACCAGCCGAACAGACCTGAGTACATCCGCTCATTCGTAGAAGGCCAGTAGAAGTGGCTGATCGAATGGTCGTCTCCATCGAACGTACCATTGAAAGACCCGACTCGCGGATCGTCTTCGTTGCCGCGCCAGCCAATCGCCCTGAAGGGCCGGTCTTCATAGTCGTGGTCGGCAAGGTTCACGTCGGCGACGAGAAGGAAATGCTTGTCCCAATCACACGAGTACATGCCTATCCTCCAGAGGTGCAGAGGCGTCGCAATTCTGTATGGGTCATTCGGCTCTCCCGCTCCACCATCGTAATAGCCACCCGGCTCGGCCGGCGGCGCAATGGGCTCACCCGGAAGGCCCTCCCACGCCAGGCGCGGGTAGTCACTGTGAGTGTCGATTGTCCAGACCCCCGGCGCTCTACAGGCCCAGGGGATGAATGTGTTCGGGTCCATCATCGCGGCCGTGCTTCTGCCTTCACCCCCCTCGCTGTACGAGATCCCTGATGCCTCTTTGTCCCAGAAACTATCTACCACCAAACCGTCGTTAGTCCCCACAAGACCTCCCCTCTGCTTGGGTATGCAACTGCCCGCGACCGCATAGCAGTTCATGATGGTCCCTTCGTTCCGACCAACCAAGCCTCTAACATGGTCCCCTGCCGAACACACGACCCCTTGCGCATACGCATTCGTGATCGTTCCTTTGTAAAGACCGACCAACCCGCCGACGTTATCGCCACCGGCGGATACCGAGCCGATGTAGTAGGAGTTGTCGATGGTGCCGCCGCCGTATCCGAGCAGGCCCCCGGCGTCTCCACCCTCGGTAGAGACATCCCCGGTTGCATAAGAGCGGGAAATCGCGGTTTGCCCCGAGCATCGACCAACCAGGCCTCCGACCACTCCTCCACGATCGAACACATTCCCAGTGGCATGGCAGCCGGAGATCGTGGCGTCTTCCTCGATGTGGCCAATGAGGCCCCCGGCGTATCTTGTGTCGGCGGAGACGTCACCGGTTGCATTGCTGTCAGAAATCATACTCTCCTTGCTGACCTGACCGATCAAACCCCCGAGGCGGCTACTGCCTTGGACTCGACCATGGGCATGGGACCGCGAGACCTCGTTGCGAC
>CBFDDG010000577.1:0-3060 GCA_965603505.1 uncultured Phycisphaerae bacterium
ATGAATACCGCGAGGGCTGGACGCTTTGAAATGATGAAGGATGATTGATTATTGATGATTTTCGGATGCTCGCCTGCGCTTCGCGGGAATGGCGTAGTGTTTCCCAATGCAGGGAATTGGCTGTAACGAACAGATTTCTGGCGCAATAACTGGTATGAGGAGCAGTATCGTGGAACAGAAAAAGATCTCTCGACGTGATTTCGTGAGTACGGCCGCCGGCGTGGCGGCGTTTACCGTGGTTCCCCGGCACGTATTGGGCGGGTCGGGCCAGACGCCCCCGAGCGAGAAGCTCAACATCGCCGGTATCGGCGTGGGGGGCCGTGGGTCCAGCAACCTGCGCGCGCTGGAGAGTGAGAATATCGTCGCGCTCTGCGATGTGGACTGGCGGCACGCGGCGGGAACATTCAGGCGGTACTCCGGTGCCAAGAAGTACCGCGATTTTCGGGAGATGCTGGACAAGGAAGACAAGAACATCGACGCCGTGATGGTCGCGACGGCCGATCACTGTCATGCGGTCGCTTCCATGGCGGCGATCAAGCGCGGCAAGCACGTCTATTGCGAAAAGCCTCTGACCCATACGGTGTATGAGGCACGTACGCTCGCCGAGGCCGCTCGCAAAGCGGGCGTCGCCACGCAGATGGGTAATGGAGGTCAGGCTTCGGAGAATACACGCCTGATGGCCGAGACTATCTGGGATGGAGCCATCGGTCAGGTCCACGACGTCCATGTGTGGACGGATAGACCGTTACGTGGAATCAATGACGTGTACTGGCCTCAGGGCGTGGACCGGCCCAAAGAGACCCCCGATGTCCCGGATACGATAGACTGGGACCTATGGCTTGGACCGGCGCCCGAGCGTCCGTATCATCCGGCCTATATGCCATTCAAGTGGCGCGGCTGGTGGGATTTCGGGACCGGCGCGCTGGGCGACATCGGTTGCCACTCATTGGATCCGGTATTCCGAGCGCTGAAACTCGGGCACCCGACGAGCGTGGAGGCCTGTTGTACGCTCGTCAACACCGAGACCTATCCCGTGGCCTCGCGCGTGACATACGAGTTCCCTGCACGAGGAGACTTTGGCCCGGTGCGGGTCCATTGGTATGACGGCGGAATGAAACCCCCGCGGCCGGTAGAGCTTGGGAATGGCAGGGCGTGGGATACGAACGGCGTCCTGTTCGAGGGTGACAAAGGCAAGATGCTCGGCACTCGTCTGATTCCGGAATCGCGCCAGAAGGCCTACGGCAAGCCGCCCCAGGTGATTCCTCGCTCTCCGGGCCACTACAAAGAGTGGACGGACGCCTGCAAAGGCGGCCAGACGGCACCGGGCTCGAACTTCCCCGACCATGCCGGTCTACTGGCCCAGGTCGTCTTGCTGGGCAACGTCGCGTTGCGTCCGGCGATCAAGGCAAAACTCACACGCGTCAAACTTCTCTGGGACGGCGAGGCCTTCAAGATCACGAACATGCCCGAGGCGAATCAATACCTGCACAAAGAGTATCGTAAAGGCTGGACCTTGTGATTGAAGAAGGATTATTGATGATTGATTATTGGCCGGCGCCATGCCTTCGCTTGCGTGGACATGCTCCGACGAATGGCTCGAACATGCTTACGCACGCGGAAGCATGGCGCCCGGCATCTGGCGTTAAGACAAGAGGATCGCGTTATGAACAAGCAGAATAAGAGAGTTTCGCGGCGGGATGTTCTGCGCGGCACGGCCGGGGCCGTCGCGGCCTTCACCATCGTTCCTCGTCATGGGCTCGGCGGGCCCGGCAATCAGTCGCCCAGCGATAAGCTCAACCTTGCGGCTATCGGCGCCGGCGGCATGGGGGCGGCGAATATCAACGCCTGCCGCACGGAGAATATCGTCGCGCTGTGCGATGTCGATGACCGGCACGCGGCCGGGACGTTCAATAAGTTCCCCAAGGCGAAGAAGTATCGCGATTTCCGCGTCATGCTCGACAAGGAAGACAAGAACATCGACGCCGTGATCGTGGCGACGCCCGACCACACCCACGCCGTCGTGGCGATGGCCTGCATCAAACGCGGCAAACACATCTACTGCCAAAAACCGCTTGCCCACTCGATCTACGAGGTCCGAAAGCTGACCGAGGCGGCTCGCGAGCACAAAGTCCAGACGCAGATGGGCAACCAGGGCCACTCCTCTGAGGAGATTCGCATGCTCTGCGAGTGGATCGCCGATGGCGCCATCGGCCCGGTGCGCGAGGTCTACACCTGGAGCGACCGGCCGGTCGGCGGCGACCCGTGGTCGGACTTCCCGATCATGGCTCGGCCCAAGGAGACGCCGCCTGTGCCGAAGACGCTGGACTGGGACCTGTGGCTGGGCCCGGTGCAGTATCGGCCTTACCATCCGATCTACTGCCCCACGACGTGGCGGGGCTGGTGGGATTTCGGCACCGGCGCGCTCGGCGATATGGGCTGCCACATCATCGACCCGGCGTTTTGGGCGCTGAAGCTCGGCGCGCCGATGCGGGTGGAGGCAACGACCACGCACTATCAGCCTGAGGTGGCGTCCGAGACGTATCCGCGGGCTTCGATCGTGTGCTATGAGTTCCCCGCGCGCGGCGACATGCCGCCGGTGAAACTGACGTGGTACGACGGTCGGTTGCTTCCGCCTCGCCCGAGAGACCTGGAGCCCGGCCGCAGACTGCAAGGCAACGGCGCCATATTCATCGGCGATAAAGGCACGATCATGCACGGCTCGCACGGCGCTGGGGGTGTGCGGATCGTTCCGGAGGAGAAGATGAGGGCGTACAAACGACCCGAAAAGACATTGCCGCGGGTTCGGCGAGGTTCGGCCGGTCACGAGCAGGATTGGGTCCGCGCCTGCAAGGACGGCAAGCCCGCCAGTTCGACGTTCGATTACGGCGGACCGCTCACCGAAGCGGTTCTGCTGGGCGTGCTCGCGATGCGGCTTAAGAACACGCCGCTCGAATGGGACCCGGTGAACATGAAAGTCACCAATTGCGACGAGGCCGACAAATACGTCAAGCCCGCCTTTCGCGAGGGCTGGACCCTGTAATTGATTAAGGATGATTGATA